>DATLWQ010000273.1:0-5880 GCA_035576225.1 Fimbriimonadaceae bacterium
ACGCCCTCAGCAAGCAGACAGGCGTGTACCTGGGCGCCGACCCGAACGTGGGCGACGTGCCGATCCTGGTCAGCGTGAAGTCTGCACGACTGACGGACCTCCTCTCGAAGATCGCGGACGCCGTCGGTGGGACTATCAAAGAAGAGAGCGGCGGATATCGCCTGATCTACGACCAGGACGCGAGGCGCAAAGAGGCCAACACGGAGCGGCAACTGCTCACAGACGCATTTAAGAAAGGGATCGATAACGCTTCCAAGAGGGCCGAGTACCTCGGCCGGTGGGACGCGAAGACGGTCGACAACATCGTCGCCGCCGAAAAGGAGCGAAGGGACAAGATCGCCGAGAGGTTCCAGCAGCGGAACCTGCAGGCTGGAGACAACCAGACGATCAGGATCTATGACTCTTCGTCAAGCACTGCGACGCCTGCTATGTCGGCCGCGTATGAGGCGCTGGCGCAGATCTCACCAAGCCTGCTCGCCTCGATCGGGCCCGGAGACAGGGTCGTCTTCTCTACGTCTCCGAACAGGATGCAGCGCAGAATGCCGATCAACGCCGTCGGCATCAGCAACAACTTCTACGCCAACTACAACTTGGTGGCGCAGAGAGCGAGCGACCTCAAGACCGACTCCAACGTGCAAGTCATTGGCGGGCTGACGACCGGCGACCCGATCCGTGGGATCTCGGAGACGCACCTGATCCTTTCGCGGAGCTACCGATCGCAAGACGTCACGGTCACGATCAAGTTCGTCGACATGCAGGGCCTGTATGTTGGAGAAGGCTCCGTCGCCGTCGTGCCGGACTTTGGCACTGTGGCTCCTGGCCAGGAAGACAGTGGAAAGGCGATCCAACTCAGCGAGACGTCGAGGCAGATGGCCGTGCTGATGGCTCAGGAACTGCAGTCAGGCGTTTCGGACCGGATGGTCTACACGATTTCCACCAACGGTAACGGCGGCGCGGTCGCGCTCATGAGCGCTGGCACCAACGACCTTCCCAAGATCATCCCGCCCGACCTCTTCAACATCCTGCTCAATCCGGACAAGTTTGACCCGGCAAGCCTATACGTATCCGAAGCGTTCATCCAGACAGCGCAGGCTAAAGATGAGAACCTCATTGCGACGTTCCCCGACTCTATAGTCACCGATATGGCGCGGCTCTTGGTCAAGGGAAAGACGACGACCGATACCCTGCTGTCGTCGTGCGGGAGCATGGGAATGACGGTCTCGCAGCAGGACGGATGGATGGTCGCGACGCCGACCTGGCCGAACAACGCCCGCGAGACCCGGTTCGACCGCCGGAAGACGGCGACGCTGCTGAAATCGGTCAACACGCGCGGCTACGCTTCGCTCGAGGACTTGGCGGACTACTCGCTCTCTCTGGTGACAGGGACGAGCAAGCGGCCCCTCGACATGGTGTACTTGAACCTCATCAACAGCGACGTGTACCGACAGTTGGACAACTACGTGCAGATGAACTTCGACCTGTTGCGGCTCTACGCGACGCTCCCCGACGCGTACAAGTATCAGAGCGGAGACGACGTACATACGGCGTACCAAAACCTTCCCGGCACAGCGAAGGGGTTTGCCGAGCGCGCGGTGTTCAACAAGAGTTTCAGTGGAATGTTCAACTTCAACGATCCGGGAGCGGGAAAGGCGGTCGCGATCCAAACGATCACGCAGGGGGTCCAGAAGAACTCGCCGCCCGCAAACTCCGTGATGAACGAGCCGACGGAGGCCCTGCCGAACGGCATTCCAAGCGACGCCGACATCAGCCTGACGCGCAAAGTTTCGGACGCCGTGTTCGCCTCGCAGAAGGGTGTGCGAGGAGGAAAGTTCTACACAGCGGCGCAACTCGGTCTGCAACGCGGGCTCTCTAACAGAGCCAACTTCCCGGAACGCAACTTCGACAGTTACTCCCTGGGGCAGGTAGCCGACGTGCACCTCAACGTCGTCGTGGGACAGGAGACGCCGTCGAGCGCGCTGTTCGAAGACGGCACGCTTCTCAACACGTCTCGGCCGTTGAGCTATGACCAACTCCCGGACACGTTCCGGTCCGCGGTCGAGAAGTTCGCAGACCGGTTCAACGGGCAACGCGGAAGAGGCGGCGGCGGGTAGGCGCCGTTGCCGACGACGCGGTTCGCACCCAGCCCGACCGGCCATCTTCACCTCGGCCACGCGCTCTCTGCCGTCTTTGCCCAGCGTGCATCTGAGGGCGGCTCTTTCCTCGTGCGAATCGAGGACATCGACGGGACTCGCTGTCGGCCTGAATTTGTAGGCTCGATCCTGGATGACCTCGCGTGGTTGGGCTTGGAGTGGCAGACGCCGGTGAGGGTGCAGTCCGAGCACTTTGACGACTACGAGCGCGCCGTCGCGTTGCTCGATGGCGAGGGGCTGACCTACCCTTGCTTCTGTTCGCGGTCCGACATCCGTCGGGCGACCGAGGCGCCACATTCGGGCGGCGAGCAGGTTTACCCCGGCACGTGCCGGGCACTGGAGGTGGCCGAGCGTCAGGATCGGATCTTGTCGGGCGCACCCTACGCAATCCGGCTCGATATGGAGAGTGCACGCGCGAGGGTCGGGACTCTAACGTGGACAGACAGGCAACTTGGCAAGACGACGGCACGTCCTGGACAGTTCGGCGACATCGTCATTGCGAGGAAGGAGACCCCGGCCTCATACCACCTTTGCGTGACCGTCGACGACGCGATCCAAGGGGTCGAACTTGTGACGCGCGGAGTGGACCTAGCGGAGTGCACGCACGTCCACCGGCTACTACGGGCCCTGCTCGGACTGCCCGAGCCGGAGTACTGGCATCACCCTCTCCTGACTGACGACAAGGGGAAAAAGCTCTCGAAGAGGGACGGAGATGAGACCCTCAAAGCCATGAGGAGAGAGGGTACGACGGCTAGCAGCATTCTCAACCTCCTAGCCGCCTGGCTATGAAACGCACCCTCCTGAAGCACCGGGCCAGCAGGAGTAACCCACTCCTCTCCGTCCAGTACTGATCCAACTGGCCTGTGGCCGCATCTCGCAACCATGGCCCTGTGACCCGGCAAATTTCATTCTAACCACTTCGCCCGAGCAGAATGCGCGCAATCCCAGCAAGTTTTCCTCATTCCGGCATTAATGCAGGGTCTGCAACGTCGGGTGTTACGAAGCGTATCATTTGTCCGTGGTTCGCACCGACAACATACGCAAGTCCTTCTGGGACTCTAAGACGGGAGAAACGAAGGCGGTAGACGGAGTCAACATCGAGGCACACCCAGGAAAGATCTTCGGGCTGCTCGGCGCCAACGGGGCGGGGAAAACAACTCTGCTTAGAATGCTCGCTACAGTGATCAGTCCGACCTCCGGCACCGCGAGCGTGGACGGCTTCGACATCGTGAAAGAGCCTGAAATGGTGAGGGCACACATTGGATTCCTCTCCAACTCGACGGCGCTGTATGGCCGCCTGACGGCCCGTGAGGTCCTCGAATACTTTGGCGCCCTGTACGGACTGCGCGGCAGCCGGCTCAAGGAGCGCATGGACTACGTTATCCACAAACTGCAGATCGAGGAGTTTGTCGACCGGCTTTGCGACAAGCTTTCGACCGGGCAGAAACAGCGCGTCTCGATCTCCCGTGCGATCCTACACGACCCGCCAGTCCTCATTTTGGACGAGCCGACCGCGGGCCTCGACGTAGTGATCTCCCAAACGATCATGGAGTTCATCGAGGAGCAGCGCGAGCAGGGGCGGACGATCGTGTTCAGCACGCACGTTATGAGCGAGGCCGAGCGGCTCTGCGACAACATCGCGGTCATCCATGACGGTTCGATCTGCGGCGAAGGGACGCTCGAACAGATCCTGCAGGCGGCGAACACCGATCGGCTCGAGAGCGCTTTCTTGAAGATGGTCGGATATCGGCGCGAGGTGTCGGCGTGAATCGCTCCATCATCATCCTGCTGAAGGAGATACGCGAGATGCTTCGCGACCGGCGCGTGAGGAACGCGGCGTTTGTGACGCCCGTGTTCATGATCGTCATCTTCATCTACCTGTTCGGAGTCATCGAACAGAACGTCAAGAGCAAGCGAGCACTGCCGTTGGCGTTCGTCAACGCGCAGTCAAACCAACTCAGTGAGGCCATTCGCAAGGCAGACGGAGTCACAGTGGAGGACGCCAAGAGCGTCGACGAGGCGCTCCAGATGCGCAAAGACGGGGCCGTCCTCGCGGTCGTTGATTTCAAGAGCGACTTCGACAAGACGCTTGCAAGTGGAGACGCGAGCGTCACCATTTATTACGACTCGTCTGAACCACTCTCCTCGATCGCGATGTCTGCGGTGCGCGAGACAGTCAATGAGTTGAACAAGTCGGAAGCGCAGGCAGCGTTGAAACAGCACGGCCTCTCGACGAAACTCCTCGAACCGATCACATTGACGGCGAAGGACATTCAGAAGAAGACGGGGCTCGCCGGCTCAGCGATCGTAGGGCTGATCCCGTACTTGATCGTGCTGTGGGCCTTCTACGGCGGGTTCAGCATCGTCTCAGACCTCGTCGCAGGCGAGAAAGAACGCGGGACCCTGGAGACCCTCCTCGTCAGCCCGGTCACACGCCGTCAGGTGGCGCTGGGAAAGTTCTTTTCGCTCGCGGCGATCTGCTTCGCCAGTAGCATGACGACGCTGGTGGCCGTCGTCGTCGTGGGCTTCCTCAATCTACCGATGACAAGGGCGCTCTTCCCTAACGGTCTGCAAATATCGGCACTGTCGATCATCGAACTTCTTGCGATCCTTGTGCCGCTCGTCGTGTTCTTTGCCGGCATCCTGCTTTCGGTGAGTGCGTACGCTAAGAACACGCGCGAATCGCAGACTTATCTGACGCTGGTCAGTTTTCTGATCCTGCTTCCTGCGATCTTTAGCCAGTTCATCGGCTTCACCGGGGCACAGCACGCGACCTGGGTCAGATTTACGCCTGTGCTGAACTCGGCGGTCGCGATCAGAGAGGCGCTGTTGGGAACGCTGGGATTTACGCCGTTCGTCGCCGCGGTGGCGGTCAGCGTCGTTCTCGGGCTTCTGATGCTGAAGGTCTCGGTGTGGCTATTCAGCCGTGAAGAGATATTGACGCGCGTCTAGCCGCTCTTGCTCGCCTGCATCGACGAAAGTTGAGCCTGCTGGCTCTGGAGCGCCGAAACCGCGGTCTCCATGGCGAGGAACTTCTGTTGCAGATACTGCTTCCTGAGGTCGAGTTGCGCCTGCAGGTCCGTCATCTGCTGGCTGATGTCGTCGATCTGGCTTTGGATCGACTGGTCGTTCGTCGTTAAAAGGCCGGTCGCGATGTCGGTGAACGAGTTGAGGCTGAAGTTGAGTTCCGCAGCGACGCCGCGCATGTAACTCACCGTGCCGACGAGGCCCGTGGTTGATCCTTTGTACTGGATCTGGAGCCCCTCGACGCTCGTGCCCGTGCCGCCCGTCAGGAACTGGCCGCTGCCGGTCGCGGTCTTTCCGTCGATGGTGCCAGCGACGTCGAGTCCGGCCGTGACTGTGCCGCCGGAGGTACCGATGCCGCTGTTATCGGAGGCGGCCGCCTGATCGCTGACCACCGAGAAGTTGCCAGCGGCCCCGTACTTCTTGCTCTCAATCTTGAGGAACCCGCTTCCATCTATTGAGGCCTTGACGAGGTCCTTGAGTTTGGAGTCCGAATTGATGAGAGTGACGAGGTCCGCCTGGGATGCGCCGACAGGGACCGTCAGCGAATACGGGACGTTGTTAAAGAGCGAGCCAGAGAACGTTAGTTTCTCCCCGACAGAGTTGTTCGAAGTCTGTGCGACCGTCGCGAGCGTGTTGCCGAGCGTCGCTGGCTGCGTGATGTCCACCTGGAAGCCGTTGACCGAGTTCTGCGTGGCGGAGGGGG
>DATLWQ010000274.1:0-5079 GCA_035576225.1 Fimbriimonadaceae bacterium
CGTCGCGGTGAACAACTACGTTCGTGACGGAAGACTCAAGGCACCGATCGTGATCGGTCGCGACCACCTCGACTGTGGTTCTGTGGCTTCGCCCAACAGAGAGACGGAAGGGATGAAGGACGGCACTGACGCGGTCGCCGACTGGCCTTTGCTCAATGCGATGCTCAATACTTCTGCCGGCGCTTCGTGGGTTTCGATCCACAACGGCGGAGGCGTTGGAATCGGCTATTCGCAACACGCTGGAATGGTCGTCGTCGCCGACGGAACCGACATGATGCGCGAGCGGCTGGAGCGCGTTCTTACGACCGACCCGGGATCGGGCATCATTCGACACGCCGACGCAGGGTACGAAGACGCGAAGCAGTTTGCAAAGTTGCACGGTGTGCGGATTCCGATGGAGGAATAGTCAATCACCGAGCCACAGAGCCCGGTAGGTCTTCCACTCGTCTTCAGTCGTGGTGTAGTCGGCGAAGACTGCAACTCCGGCGAATGCGTCTTTGACAGCATCGTCGCGGGCGAGCCCTTCTCGAACTCCTCGCAAGGCGTTGCGCAGGTTTTCGGCCCGAGGGTTGTGCGAACGCAGACCCTGGCCATAGGTCGGCACTCCTATTACGACATTCGCGTGCTTGCTTGCCTTGCTAACCAGCTGTGTAAACCATACGACCTGCTTTCGAGTCAGGGCGACATAGCTCCTTGGCGTCAGATATCCCGTGTCGTAGCACATCACCGCGACCTGATCGACGTACTGGGCGATTTTGGAAACGTACCCCTGGCTCCAGCCGAAGCGGAGTCCCAATGGATAGATCACGGGTGCGCAGACGCTCAGCCTCGCGCCGGTGGGCAAGGCAGTACGAGTCTCTGTTAGCAGCTTGAGCAAATTGGTATCTCCGTCCGGGCAAGTCTCGTAATCCCACTGGACGCCGTCGAAGCCACACACGTCGACCAGCCAGACGGCCTCGTCGACCATCTTCTTGCGAACGCGGCGGTCGGTGAGATCGACCTCACCTCCGCCACTCTCGTTGCCTGCGTAAACCCACGCGATCATTCGCGTTCCGGGCGCACTCTCCCGCAAGCGCGAGAGGAGGTGCTTTGCTCTTTCTGGGTATCTGTACGCCAACGATCCGTCCTTCTTGATGAATCGCACATGAATGTAAGCGTCTGAGAACCTACCGTCGACGATTCGGTGAGCGAGGGCATCGATCTCGTCGTCCGTGTGCTCACCAAAGTAGAATTTGTAACGCACCCAAAGGCCGTTCTGCCCCTTGTCGGCGATCGGTGCCCGGATTGGTTGCCACCAGGGGTATGCGTAGTAGTCGGCAATGACGATTAAGAGGGCTACAGAGAGGGCGATAAGCACAATCCGCTTGATCCTTGTCTTTTTTCGCCTTTCCACTACCGGTTAGGACGGTCTGGCGCTCTATCGCGTTCTGGAAATGAGAGCGTAAACTGTGGGCCTTGAGCAGTTACGAAGATTCGCGCTGGCCGCGGGCGGGCGCATGGCTCGCTGGCGATCATGTCAAGGGTCCGAAGTGCAAGATTGCTGTCCTTGGCGCACCTTTGAACAAGTCGATCACTCCGGGACGCTGCGACCTGGCACCGGCGGCTGTGCGTTCGGCGATGTCGCGGCTTTCGACCTATGACGCCACGCACGACGTCGACGTTCGAAAAGTGCAGGCCAATGACCTTGGTGATTTGAACATATCGAAGAGTTCGCCGGAGGAGGCTTTTGAGCAAATACGTGACGGTGTCAAAGCGGCGCTCAAGTCGAACAACGCAGCGGTCGTGCTGGGCGGTGACAATGGCGTGACGCGAGGGGGCGTGCACGGCCTAGGCGTTCCGCTCGATAAGTGTGGCCTCGTAACCCTGGATGCGCACCTCGACCTACGGGAAACGTCGGTAGGACTGATGAACGGCAACCCCGTGCGCGCGCTGCTCGAAGACGGACTACCGGGCGGCAACATCGTGCAGATCGGTATCGCCCCGTTCGCAAACTCTGCGGAGTACATGAAGGTCGCGCGAGACGCAGGCATCGAAGTCGTGATGATCGACAAAGTGCGCGAAGCCGGGATCGAGCAAGCGCTGACGGACGCGCTCGACCGGCTGAACTATCGGACGGAAGCGATCTATTTCGACCTCGACGTGGACTGCCTGGACCGTGCGTTCGCTCCTGCGTGCCCTGGGGCTCGGCCAGGAGGATTATCGCCGCACGAGGCGATGACTGCCGCGTGGATAGCGGGCCGCCACCCTAAGGTGCGTGTCATGGACTTGGTCGAGATCGACCCCGAAAAGGACGCGAACGATGTGACGTGTCTGGCCGCGGGCTTGTTCTTGTTGTCGTTGGCATCCGGCATGGTCGAGCGGTTGTCTTGACTCGGCCAGCACACAAACCTGTGGCACGGGGCTAAGTGCCAAACTAGGTTGCGATGGCGGATTCCTTTGCCCTAACCAACTGCGGGCAGATTGCGACGTTCTCGGGCACAGAGATCGTCAAAGACGGGGTCGTGCACGTCGCGCGCGGACGGATCGTCGCCGTCAGTGAGGGGCAGCAGATCCCGCCCCACGTCGAGACGATCGATGTCGGGGGCCGGGTTGTGACGCCGGGACTGATCGACGCGCACACGCACGCTGTCTTCGCTGGGAGCCGCTCGGACGAGATGGAGATGCGCGCGAGTGGGGCGACCTATCAGGAGATCGCTGAACAGGGCGGTGGAATCATGTCGACCGTGCGCGCGGTGCGCGAACTCGATGGCGATGCGCTCTTTGAGATCGCGAAGGGCCGTGTCGAACAAATGCTGCGGTGCGGAACGACAACGGCAGAGATCAAGTCGGGCTATGGGCTGGCGACCCTGCAAGAGGTCAAGATCCTCGAGGTCGCTCGTCGGCTTGGGGACGAGACGCCGCTGGACGTTGTGACGACGTTCCTGGGCGCGCACGCCGTACCGCCGGAGTTCGTCGGGAACAGGCGTGGTTACATGGATCTCGTCGTCGGGGAGATGCTTCCGCTCATGGTCGAACTCGGTCTCGCATCGTACGTCGACATCTTCGTCGAAGAGGGGTACTTCGATGCGGAGGACGCGCGCCGACTTTGCGGCCGACTGCCGATGCGGATGCACGTCGACCAGTTTTCGACCGGCGGAGCGGAACTAGCAGCGGAACTGGGCGCAGTGACGGCGGACCACCTGGAGCAAACTGGTGCAAAGGGGATCGAGGCGCTTGTGCGCGGAGGCGTCACACCGGTGCTGCTGCCGGCATCGGTCTATTGCCTGGGGCTAACAAAGTATCCAGATGCGCGCGCTATGATCGATGCTGGGCTGCCCGTCGTCTTGGCGACGGACTTCAACCCCGGCTCTGCGCCGACTCCATCTCTACCGTTTGTGATGTCGCTCGCCTGCACCCAGATGGGGATGACGGCGATCGAGGCGCTGCGGGGATGCACCGTCAACGCCGCTCGAAGCCTCGGGTTCTCTGACCGGGGGGTGTTGACGACAGGGGCGGTAGCCGACATCGTCGTCTGGGACACTGACTCGATTCGCGACATTCCGTATTTCGTCGGCGCGCCGTTGGTGTGGGCCGTCTACAAGGACGGGGAGCGCGTCGTTTAGGCGCGGGCTTCCACGTTGAGAGCCCGCGCCCTTGCGACGGTCAGAACTTCCGCTTGATGTAGAAGTTGAAGCGGTTGTCGTGCCCGGACGACTTGCCGATGAAGTCGGTGTTCCAATAAATGTAGTTGAAACCAACTTCGACGCTGTCGCCGAGCGACCACTTGTTGGCGAGATATGCGGTCCAGTTGCGCGAGCGTCCGCCCGCGCCGAGGTCTGCGTTTACCGGGTCGTCGAGCGTGTAGCCGAACGCCACGTGGTGCATCGGGGACGCCTGGAAACCGACCTCGGCCCAGCCACCCGAAGAGCGAATCTCGTTGCCGGTCGTCGTGTTGACGCCCTGGCCGATGCCGCCCCGGAAGTCGCTGAGGTCCTGGCCCGTCCATGCCTCGCCAGACAGAGAAACGCCGCCTGCGAGTGGCACGTGCCAGTCGACGCCTAGGCTGTCGGACTGGAAGTGGGTCGACCCAGCGATCGGCGTGTTCGTCTGCTCGGAGGCGACGTGCCCCCAGACTCCGAACGTAGAGCCGCCTGACTTGAAGCCGACGCGCGCCTGGACGTTGGGGACACCGCTGTCCTCGCCGTCGCGGACACCGTCCGCATCGAGGTCCTGCCCGTCGATCGCGCCCGTCAGTCCGAGGGCGACCGCGAACTGCGTATCGCCCGCGCTGGTGTAGCGGATCTGTGGCCTCCTGTCACCAGGGTTCCCCGCGTTCCACATGATGCTGTCGTCGTTGGGCGACGGGAAGAGGGGCGAGATGAGGTCGCTCGTCTGACCGAAGAGCCAACTCTGGCCGTTCCGCTCTAGTTGGAGGTAGAGGTGGCGGGCCCTGGGGTTGGGCCTCGACTCGCTTCCGCCGCCCTGGAAGTCGATCTCGATCTTGCCGGTCGATTTCCATCCTGGCACCGAGCCTTCGGGCGCGGTGAAGTCCAGGCCGAGGCGCGTGAGCCTCGGGTGGAGCGTGAAGCGGTCAGTATCGCCTCCTGTGTCGTCCGGGGAGCGGACATAGAACGGGAACTGGATGTTCGGGCTCTGGTCCTGCGTGTTGTAGATCGCGTCAGTCCGCAAGAAGCCATAGACACTGACCTTGTCCTTCGACTTAGCGGTCACCTGCCCATCAGCGGACTTGGGCGACCTGGTAACGACGGGAGCCGTCGTCGCCGTAAGCGTTGTCCGGCCGTCCTTCGCTAACAACTGCGCGATCTGCCTCTGCTGCTCCTCTACGGTCGCGCGGAGACCGTCTATCTGGCTCTGGACGTCGGCGTTGCCAGCGGTGCCGAGGCGCTGATAGTTGAGAGTCCACTGCGCGTCGACCGGACTTCCGTCGGCTTCGGCGTAGGGATAGATGAAGTTATTGAGCGGCGGCGCTTTCTGTGCCGGCTCAAGGACCAGGTCGCGACCGCGTGACATCGCGACGGCGGACCGTTCGAGGACGAGATGGCCGAGGAGGTGGTCCTTCATCTTCGAGTCGTGCACGTC
>DATLWQ010000275.1:0-2875 GCA_035576225.1 Fimbriimonadaceae bacterium
TCAGCAAGCAGGCGCAGGTCGTGAAGGCGCCTGACGACTTTCAGACTGCGGAATTCGTGCTTCGCGCCGGCATGATCGACGCGACTGTCGAGCGGCGCGACGTGAGACCGATGCTGTGTCGGCTGGCGGCGATGTTGGGCGCGCATCTGCGGGAGGGTGCGACGGTTGGCTAAGTCCTGGAAGGAGTGGGAAAAACCTGTCTTGGAACTCGACGCACTGATCACGAAACTGAAGACGGTCGTCGAGCAGGAGACGGACGCCGCAAAGAAGGCGGAACTGCAGGCGCGGTTGGACGAGTTCCAAAAGCGGCGCGACAACTTTATCGAAGTGCGTTACAGCAGGCTCGGCGCGTGGGAAGAGGTGCTGCTCGCGCGCGCGGAGCCGCGCCCCTACACGCTCGACTACGTCGGCCACCTCTTTACGGAGTTCACGGAGTTGGACGGGGACCGACGCATCGGCCAGGACCACGCGATCGTAGCAGGGCCGGCACGGCTGGACGACAGGCCGGTGATGGTGGTCGGGCACCAGAAAGGTCGCGACATCCAGCAGCGCGCTTACCGGAACTTTGCGATGAGCAAGCCCGAGGGCTATCGGAAGGCGATACGGATGTTCGACATGGCCGAGCGGTTCCGAATGCCGGTGATCACCTTCGTCGACACGCCAGCCGCCGACCCCGGGGTCGAGAGCGAGAGCCGCGGCATCAGCGAGGCGATCGCCGCAAGCATGCTCAAGATGTTCGAACTCACCGTCCCTGTGATCAGCGTCGTGATCGGCGAGGGTGGATCGGGCGGTGCGATCGGGATTGCCTGCGCGAACCGCGTGCTGATGCAACAGCACGCGATCTATAGCGTGATTCCTCCCGAGGGCTGCGCCGCGATCCTGTGGCGCGACCCGAACAAGGGCCCGCAGGCCGCTGCGGCTCTTCGCCTTACCGCAGGATCCGCGCTCGAGTTCGAACTCGTCGACGAAGTTCTCGAGGAGCCTTTCGGTGGTGCGCACCGCGATCCAGTTAAGGCGGCCGAGACGGTCAAAGAGGCGGTGCTGCGGCACCTCGGGGAACTAGATCAGATTGGGCCGACCGGACTGAAGAGGGAGCGTTACGAGCGGTTCCGGTCGATGGGCAGGTTCGAGACTGTCTGAATCTCCGGGATCCAGTTCTTCTTTTTCCAGAGTAGGAACACGAGCGTTCCGACGAGCGCGCCGATCGCAGCGCCTCCAAGTACGTCGGAGAGGAAGTGCACGCCCACATAGACGCGGCTGAATCCGACGAGCGCCGCCCAGAGCACGACCACCCACCCGATCCACGCGTGCTCGGTCTTTCGTACGATCCACGCGACGGCGACCGCGATCGCGAACGAGGAGGTCGCGTGTCCGCTCGGAAAACTGTTGCCGGCCATTGGCGCGTGCTGGTTCATGAGCGCCTCGATATATGACGTAATCGGGTGCGCAAAAGCGAAGTTGCTCGGCCTTTGTCGGTAGACGAGGTGCTTGACCAACTGGGCGAGCAGGCCAGACGTGGCGCCGGCGACGAGAACCATGAACGCGTACTTGCGATACCGGACAAAGAGGCACAGCAGCCCCAGGATCGCGAACTTGACCTCGCCTCGCCCGGAGTCCGTGATCGAGACCATGAACGGGTCGAGCCATGCGCGGTGGAGCCCGACATGGATCGAACGGAATATCTCCTGGTCTAGATTATAGAGCGGGCTCACTGTCCTGATTCTACTGTTCCACGTGCAGCGTCTTCTCGCGCTCATAGGTCACGAAGCCCGGCGTGGACTTCTTCGGCTTGCGGACGTATTTCTTGAGCGTGTAGTCGACGGTGACGTACGACGAGTGCCTGCTCGCGCTCTTCTGGACGGCGACCTTGGCGGCGAACATGAGGTCTGCGTGCTGTACCTTGTCCGGCTGGTTCTGGGTCTGCAAGATCACGTGCGCCGACTTGACTCCGCGCACGTGGAACCAGTAGTCGTTGGGGCGCGCGACCTTGGTCGTGAGGTAGTCGTTGCTCGTCGCGTTGTCGCCGTAAAGCACCGTCCAGCCTCCTGGGGAGACGAGTTCGCGCACAGAGTGACCCTCGTGCGGCCTCTCCTCTTTCTTCTTGGCGACCACCTGTCGGTGAAGCCACCGTTTCTTGTCGGCCTCCGCCCTGACGTCGTCGACTTCTTGTAGCGAAGTCGCCTGTTCGAGCCGCGCGAGCGCAGCAGTCGCCTCGTCCTGCTCGGTCTTCATCCGTCTGCGCTGTTGCGCTGCTTCGTCGGCGCCCTCTTTGGCGCGCTTTGCGCGCGCAAAGAGGCGGTTGGCGTTTTCGATGGGGGTCTGCTCCGGATCAAGGCGGATGGTGGTCTCCTCGCCGTCGTAACCTGGCACACGCAGTTCTTGGTCGCCCTCTAGGATCTGGTGCTGGTAGGCAAGGATGAGTTCAGCCTTCTCCTGCTGCTCTCTGGCGTGCGCGGCAAAGTCGAGCGCCTGCTCGAGGCTTTGGATCGCCGTTTCGCGGGCGAGCAGCACGCGTTCAAGTTGCGTCTTGAGCGACGCCTTTTGTTGCGCGAGCGCGTCATCCTTGGCGAGCGATTCGAAGTGCTGTTCGATCGCTTGGCTGATGGAGTCGCGGCTGACGCAGTCCTCGGCGATCGGTAGCGGATAGGCGCCTTGCCCCTCGCAGTAGACCGGCTCGTAGACGGAGTCTCGTATGGCGGTTTGTACGCGCTCTAGTGGGAGGCCGCCTTCGATCAGGTTCCGCAGGAAGGGTGATGATCCTTCGAACTTCTTCAGGTCGTCGCCGGGTTTGGCGTCCAAGAGGGAAGGGAGCGGCGGGAAGGGCGGCGGCTCGTACGGCTTGTTGGGAAGGATCGGTCGCTTGCTCTTGCTCTTG
>DATLWQ010000276.1:0-3280 GCA_035576225.1 Fimbriimonadaceae bacterium
CCGCGCTGGAGCCGCGAAATCCTGTCGAAGAAGTTGTTGGTGTTGGACGTCTGCCCGCCACGGCCGGTAGTCTCGTTGGCCGCAAGCACGCTCTGCAGTGTCGGAACGAGGTCGTCTGCGAAGGCGAACTCGAGGGGGTAGACCTTCGTGACCTGCGGGACGTCGGTCTGCTGGTCGATCTCCTCGATCAGCGCCTCGACCTCAAGTTGCTGGTCGTGGGGCGCGTTGACGATCACGGCGTTGCTGTAATCGTCGGAGGAGGCGCGCACCGACGGGCCCGTGTCCTGGGCGCCCGACGGGAACTGGAAGGAGCCCGCCGACAACTGGAAGCCACCCCTTCCGCGGTTACCTCGGTTACCGCGGTTGAAGCCGCCGAACAGCCGCTGAAACGGGTTGTTCTGCTGCTCCCGTTCCATAAAGACGTCGTTGACGATCTGCGCGACGGAGGACGCGTTCGCGTACTTGATCTTGTAGACGCGGAGTTCGGAGTTCTGGCGGTTGCCCTGGAACATCTGCTGCACCTGGTCCGGCGTCATGTTGCCAAAGCCGCTGTCGCTCCTCTGTTCGCGCGCCTTGATCATCAGGAGCGTATGCGCCTGGTTCGTGTCCAGAGTGAAGTTCATCAGATCGAGTTGTGCGCTCAGGATCTCGAACGCGCTGTCGAGAGAGACCTCGCCGGCACTGATGATCGTGACCTTGTCCTTCAGTTTGGGGTCTTTGACGATCGTGATGCCGGACTGGGACGAGTAGAACTGCACGATCTGGTCGATGCTCGCATCGCGGAAGTTGATGCTGATGCGCTTCTTGGCGTCCAACTTGAAGTACGACCATGGCGTCCTCTGCTGCGTCTGGACGTCGCTGCCGTTACCGAACACCTGCGCGTTGGCGAGCGTTGCTAGGGCCGCAATGGCAACGAAGATGGTTGTTGCTTTGATCATGGTGCCTCGTTGTTCCTCGGGGTCAGTTGTTCGTTGGTGCCTGTCGGCGCGGTTCCTATGGGCCCGGTCAGCGGGCCGGTCACGTTCGGCTTCACTGGGGCGACGGTCGTCGCCGTGTAGGCCACGTCCCCCGGCGAGGGCTTTTCGCGCAGGAGGTCGAGCCTCAACGACTGGCCGTTGATGCCCGCTATTACTATGTACGTCGGGGCGATCTGCGAGATCGTCGCTCCCTTGACGTGTTCGCCAACTTTGAGGAAATAGCCCTCTCCGGTGGTTTGGTTCTCGACCGAGGCGCTGGGTACGTCGTCGACGATGACTGTGCCGGTATAGAGCCAGCCCCTCTCGCCGCCCGTATAGGCGCTCGGGAACTCGTTCGGAGCGAGCCCGCTCCCAGATACACCGACGTCCGCTCTAGCCACTAGCGGCCTAAACGTATTCTTGATGGGTTCGTTCAGTCGGTCGAAGGTGGCCGTGCGGTCCCTTTCGTCGAACTTGTCGTCCTTGGCCGAGGCCCTCGAACCGGACTTTGGTTTGGTGGCGGACAGACCGCTCTTGGTCGAAGGCGAGGACACGAAGACCAGTGCCGCCACGACGACGACGCCCAGGATGCCGTAGATCGTGCCCCGCGACGCTTTAGCCACCCTTGGTCACCTCCTGGTAGGCCACGAGCGCCAGCGTGGCGCGCACGTCGTCCGTCGCCCCGTTCACGCTACCGATCTGGACCATTTTGATGGCCAAATGGCTGTCCTTAGACTCGAACTGCTTGATAAACCTCATTACGTTCAGATATGGGCCTTGGGCAGAGACCAGGTAGTTCAACTGAACCAGGTCCCCTACGTCGACGACGCTCTGGGGCCTAAACGCGCTGATCTTGACAAAGTTCGCCGAGGCCTGCTTAGAGACCCATGCCATCGCCTTGGGGCCGATCTCGTCCCTTCCGACCGTCCAGACGAGGTTATCGTTGGCCGAAACGAGACTGTCCAACTGCCCTTGCTGGGTCTGAGTCTTCTGTCTCATCTGGGCGATGGTCTCGACCTTCCTCGCCGCGCCACTGCCGGGTTTGGGATACAGCAGGTCGAAGGCGAAGGCCAGGACGATGACGGCGATCGCCGCATAGGCTGCAGGGCTGAACAGTTCCTTGTCGAGTTTCATCGCGTTTTTGCCCTCTGTTTTGAGGCGTTTGCGAGCGGGAAGTTGCCGACCACGTGGGCGGTCACCGAGAACTGGATGACCGGCGTGTTCTCGATCTCCGTGTTGTTGGCGAACTGTAGCACCACGTTGCGCAGGCGGTTGTTGAGCGCGAGTTCGGACACGTAGTTGCTGACGGTTTCGCCGCGGATGGCCGTGCCACGGATCTGGATGTCCTTGCCGCGCTCGAAAGTTACTCCGGTGAGCCACGCCCCTTCGGGCAGCGTGTTGGAGACAAGCGTGAGGACGTCCGTGATGGGCTGGGACGGTGCGAAGGCGGTGTCGAGCGAGGCCTTGTTCCCCTCTTGCATCTTGACCTTTGCTGAGACGTCGTTCATCTCCTGCTTCACTTTGTCGCGCTTGGACTGCTGGCTCATGGCGGCAGTCGCATAGGCTTGCGCCATCCCCGCGCGGTCCAGATAGACGTAGACGCCGGCCGCGACCGCGACCAGCCACAGGACGACGGCGACGCGTACCTTCATCGCGGCCCTGGCCTTCGCACGGTGGACGATGTCCTCTGGGAGTTCGATATTGAAGTCGCTCAACGGATCGGTCGCCATTGCTTGGAGCGTGCCGTCTTCGACCACCCTCACGTCCCCGCCTAGGTCGGTCCCCTTGACCGCGATGACCGCGGCAGAGTGGAGGCCGTAGGCGGCGAGGGATCTCAGGACCTCGGAGTGGCGCTCTTCGACCGAGCCGCTGTCCACGGTGGACCGGCTGAACACCAGCGAACCGTGCCGGACGACGTCCACGAAGAACTGGCCCGCGACCGATTCGACGACGACGGCGTCGTCGTGTCCCAGTGCCCGGGCGACGGTCACTGCGCCCAGCGACGTCGGTGCGACCCACTCTGCGGAGCAACCTGCCGAGCGAAGTTCTTGCAACGCCTTGCGAAGGATTTCGCTCTTGACGCCGGCCACGGTTGCGAGGACGCCGTCTTCGGACCGGTGCGTGCCCTTTACGTAGTCGAAGGCGAGGTCCTCTTCCATCGCTGGGAAGAGGGTCTCCAACCGAATCTTGAGCACCATCCTGCCTTCTTGTTTTCCAACGTCTGGGAGGTGTACGTCGCGGATGAGCGAGGCGCGACGGCCCAGGCAGAGCCCGACCGATCTTGGAGAACCGATCTTGCCCAGGACGTCAGAGACGCTCTTGCC
>DATLWQ010000277.1:0-2938 GCA_035576225.1 Fimbriimonadaceae bacterium
GCGACCAGGTGTGCGGCCTGGCCCAGTCTGGGGGATTGACGAACCCGGCGGCCAGCGGATCGGCCTGCGGAGCGGGCTTCGCCGTCGTCATGAGCAAGAGCGCAGCAAGCAGCATGGTTCCTAGTATCGCACGATGCTCGCCTGTCCTCGCAGAGGTGAACGGCGAGTCGCTGGTTCAGACCCGAAGAAAGATCAGTCCCGCCGCTGCGAAGCGAAGCCGTAGAGCAGCGAGCCGATGACGCCGACACCTAGTCCGAATATCAGGCCGTTCTGCCTGTTCTGCACCTTGTTGTCATTGGTTAGGTGTGTACCTGCCCTAACAAGAAGGGTGTTTCTTTGAGCGATATCGTACGTCCTGTAAGCCCACATGTAGAACGCTGCAATCAAGAGTCCAGCGATCACGAGCACCAACCCCAAATTCTTCATGGCTTATTATGCGCAAACAGCGCTTCGTTCTTAGCCCGCGAAAAAACCGGTGGACACCAGCCAATAGCGGGCCTGCAATACCGCGAGCAATGCGAAGCCTCTCCAATCGAAGGAGTGTACAAGCCCGATGAGACCAAAGAACAGTCCGACGATCCCCATCGTCATTCCCATGGTCGCTAGCGAGCCGAGCGGGACGCTGTCCTCCGACCGTGAGGCCAGGACGAAGTACAAGAGTCCAAATCCGAGAAACGAGAGGACTTGCCCCGATGTCGTCTTTGGATCGATCGAGCGTAAAGGTTTGACGGACATGGCGTCACCGCTTCGTCAAAGTTCGATGTCCCGCGATGAGGGGAGCCTCTTTCCGGAGCGCAGGAAGTGGGTGATCCGCGCCCGGACGCGGTCCATGAATCGCGGGTCGTGGCGGAAGGAGACTTCTGTTCCGCCTGGAACGACGGTGAGCGTAACGATCTCGTGGGCGATGGAGTTGGAATAACTTTCTAGCACTCCGTTGTGCCAACTCCTTCCCCAAGTTGGGAGCAAGGTCTTCTCGGTTATCTTGGAGCGTACGACGTCTGCGGTCTCGGGGAGAAAATAGAAGACCTCCGCTTGAATTCCGTCAGACCCTTCGTGGATCGTCACATGGTGCGGGTCAGGCGGATACATGTCCTCGACCATCGTGCCGTCGTAGCGCGCGCCTTTGAGGAATGGGAACGGCGCGGGCGGGTTCGCGAGGAAAAGGAAGCCGATGGCGAGGACGGCTACCGTCCCCAAAAAAGCCAGCAGTCTCCACCGCCTATTCATCACTCTAAGTATAGAGGGCAAGTTGGACAACGAGCCTCTTTATTCGTCGCTTAGGGACGCTTCTCGTCGAGGATAACCAGCGAGCACCCTCTCCCCGTATCCTGGGGAGAGGGTAGGGTGAGGGGCTAGTTAGAGAAAGTCATTTCCATTTAGGAGAGAAGTGAACCGTCCGAAGCATCTGACCGAGAGAGCGAAAAGGCTAAGAAAGGAGGCAACCTGGCCTGAGAAGATTTTGTGGTCAAGACTCAGGCGTGGGCAGTTGCATGGCTTCAAGTTCAGACGCCAGCATTCGGTGCTCGGCCACATCCTCGACTTTGCCTGCATCGAGGCAAAGGTCGCGGTCGAGGTCGATGGCGCTAGCCATCAGCAGGAGAGAGAATCTACCGACGAACGAAAGGAACAAGTCTTGCGCGGGAACGGTTGGGAAATCTTGCGGTTTTCGAACAGAGACGTCTACAGGCACCTCGAAGGCGTTCTGAACCACATTTGCGATACGTGCAGTAGGCGGTTAGAGGAAGAGACTTGATTGTTGGCCCCTCCCCCTAGCCCCCTCCCCAGGATACGGGGAGGGGGGACTAACACGGCTGTCCCGTGATTCTATTGCGCTGGATGAAGCCGAGGTTTGGGTGGGATGCTTTTTACACGTGTTATCCTAGTCCCCATGACGTCGAAAGAAAGCGTGATCGCCTGCCTCTTTCTGGTCGTCGTGTGCGGATGCACTGGGCGACAGCAGGAACCCCCTCCACTTGCGAACGCACAAGAGCAGAAGGCTGGCGGCATTGGCGTCCAGGTCGACAAGGAGGCGCCTGTCCAGGAGGGGACGATCGGAACCCTTTCGTGGGAGGTGACCGACGCCAACACGGGCGAGTCGGTCGCCAAGGGCGAGAGCCATCCTGCCGTCGCCGACGTCAAGATCGACTCAGGCGACCGATACACGAAGATGATCGCGCTCGGTTCGCACTTCTCGCTCGCCGTCGCGGGCGTACCGGCGGCGTTCGCGCTCAAAGGGTCGCGTGACGACATGGACACCACCTCCTGGGACTGGTTCCAGCCGGGAGAGGACGGCAAGATGAAAGAGGCACAGGGAGATGGGAGGATCGAGATCGAGAGCGTCGACATAGATGGCAGCGACGAGGTCGGACGCATGAAGTTTCTGACCGACATCTCGATCGACGTCGAACAGGTGAACGTGGTTCGCAAGAAGGAGGCCGACGGCACGATGCCGCCGAAGAACAAGTGGCGCATCGTGATCCACAAGGGCTCGGTCATCGTCTGGCCGTCGCTCGTCCAGGGCAGGGTGACCGAGAACTGACAAACCGGGTTTAATGGCTGGGAGGGGATTCATGGTGGAGGATGGCGGTGTATGCCTTGCCGCAAATTCTTTTGTTGATCCGATGGGTTCGTCTGGACAAGCAATATCTGTCGTCGCTGGCCCGTCTAGAATGACGAGTTGGCCGAAGTCGCACCGATCCTGAGCGCGAAGGGCGTCACCGTCACGTTCGGTGGCGTGGATGTCGTGGCGGGCGTCGACCTCGACCTGCGTCCAGGCGAGATTCATGCGCTCGTGGGCGAGAACGGCGCCGGGAAGTCCACGCTTGGACGGATCATCGCGGGGGTCTTCCCGCCGGACAGCGGCAAGCTGGTCCTGCGGGGGACCCCCGTGTCCTTCACGTCGCCGCGCCAGGCGATCACGTGCTGGAGCGCCTGGCGC
>DATLWQ010000278.1:0-4676 GCA_035576225.1 Fimbriimonadaceae bacterium
AGAACTGACCCCCACGAACTGTCTGCGACAGACGCGGCTCCACCCGCGCTGTGGGACGAACTTTGCGCTCGTCGTGTTCATCGTTTCGTTCCTTGCGCTGCCGTTCGTGCCGCGCGACCTGCTCGTCCCGATCACATCGCCGAGCATCGTGATTGCGCTGATGCGGTTGCCCGTCGAACTCGTCCTACTACCTGTCATCGCCGGCATCAGTTACGAGATCATTCGCCTGGCAGGGAAGTCCAAGAACGAGCGCTGGGTGGAGATCGTGCTGTGGCCCGGACTCAAGACGCAACTCATCACGACGGCAGAAGCGGCGGAGACACACACGGAGGTCGCGATTTCTGCGCTCGAAGCGGCCGTCCTCGCAGAGGAGAAGGGGGAACTGACCAACACGGACGACTACGTGCCGACCGCGCTACGAAGCGGCCAGGAACCAGATGCACCAGACCATCACGTAAGTGATGGATCCGATGTAGCAGGCCTTGCGGACAAAGCGTAGGTTCTGCTGCGCGTACCAGGCGAGCACGGCCCATGCGGCGAGGAGCGAGAAGGACTTCACGCCGACGAAGAGCCATTCGCTGCGATTGATGAACGGCCGCATGACAGGGTTGAGTTCGACGATCTGTCCGTGGGCATGGAGCAGTGCCGTTGTGAACAGGTCGAGGAAGCCGATAACCATGAGAACCGCGAGCGCGCGCGTCGGCACGATCGCCGCCCAAACGTTGCGGTCGGTCGTCTGGTTCTTCATTTGCTGCTTCTCTCGAGAATCGTGATAATCCTGTCTTGGAGCGCTCTCACGTCGTGTGGCGGTGCGATGGTGTTGTTGAACAGCATGCTTGCGACGAGCGTGTGTCCTGAGCGGTCCTTCAGGTATCCAGTCAGACATATTACAGCATTTAGCGTGCCAGTCTTCCCGAGAAAGGTGCTGGTTCTCAGCCTCGAAGTCAGGGTGCCTTCACCTGGACTGGCGAGCGCGCGCAGGAAGTCGCCCCGCCAGTCTTGCCGGTAAGCCCACCTGAGTGCGCGGCACATCGACTTGGGAGTGACCATGTTGTGCCGGCTCATGCCGCTGCCGTCGACGGGCTCAACCGACCCTTTGGGCAGGCCGACGGCGTCGTGCAGAAACTGTGTGATGCGCTTCTCCGCGTCTTTGTAGGCATCGTCGCCGAGCGCCTGGTCCTTGCCCGCGCTCATCAGGAAGAGGTTCTCTGCAAAGTCGTTGTCGCTCTTCTCAAGACACTCCTTGAGGACGTCGCGTAGTTCTGGTCCCTCTATGACGTAGTCGGGCTTTCGGTCTGGCGGGCGCTCGTCGGTGTTCACGATCGTTCCGCCGAGAAACCTCGCGGCTGTGGCGGCAGGGTCGGGCATCGCGAACGCCTCGATGAAACGGTCGCCGTTGGGGATGGGGCCGTGCACCATCGCCGCACGTAGGTCCGGTCGGTAGTCGGTCTTCAGCGGGCCGTCATCGCCGACGGCGGTCACCGTCAGTTGGTACTCCGGCTCCAGTTCCTTGATCGCGCCGCCTTGCGACCATATCTCGAAGCCGCCTCGGTCGAAACTGAACGACGTGATGCGTGGCGCGTACCGGTTCGGCAGGTCGTCCCACTCCCACGAGGGAGGCACGCCGGGCTTGTACGCTTGGCGCACATAGATTGCGAACCCTTCCGGGACATTGAGCGCCTGCTTGGCGTCGAGCAACTGCTGCTTCGTGATGGTGGGGTCGCCGGGAGCATCGACGAGCACCCTATCGTCCTCGCGCCAGAACCGCGTCTGAGGTTTGAAGTCCATGCCAAGCGTGTGGGCGGCGTAGAGTGCTGTGAGGATCTTTTCGTTGCTTGCGGGGACGAGCCGGGTGTCGGCCTCGTGCTGATAGACGACCGTTCCGTCGAGTGTCGTGACGCAGATGCCCGCGATCGCACCTTTGAGCGCGTCGTCCTGCAGAACCCTGTCTATCGGGCTGGCTGACGTGAGGGCGAGCGCACAGGCAAGCGTTGCGACCATCTTAGGCCTCGTCCGGGAAGACCGGTTCGGTGACGTGCTCTGCAGCGCCGGATTCGATGTCGCGGACCATGCAAGCGGCGAACTCTCTCAGTTGTGGCTCCTCGTCGCTCGATGCGGCTTTCTCAAGCGCTTTGAGGATCGCGTCCTTGCGCGAAGGCATCCACTCGTTGAGATGAAATACGGCGTGGATCGCAGCGCGCCGTCCGACCCTGCTCGGCGCAGCGACGCAGGCGATGAGGGCGTCGGCGGCCGTTTCCGTGCAGACGTGCCCGCCAAGCACGACGCCAGCCTTATAGATCGTGCGCGCGTAGTCGTCTTCGGCGGACCAGATGAGGTCCCTTATCGCGAGGATCGCCTTGTTTTGGCTGTCAGGAGTCGCACAGAAGGCAGGAAGGTCTTCGAACATGTCAAGTACGCACCACTGCGCGATGCGCCGCGCGGGATGCTTGCGATCCCTGAGTACTTCGATCAGTGCGTCGGTGAAGAGCCCCGTGCTAGCCTTGGTCTCGATGATGGTGTGGGCGTCGTGTGCGACGTCGCGGTCCGTGCAATAGAGGAGTTTGACGAGTCCGAGGGCGGGAAGGTCGATGATCTGTCCCTCGAAGAGGCCCTCCTGTCCCAGGGTCTTCGCGATCACTCTCTGCCGCTCGAAGTAGGGCGTACAACCTTCGCGCAGCGCGTCGAGCATCTGCTCGAGCGTGTCCCCGCGGGCCTCGTTCCAGATTTCCTCACAGCGGCCGAAGACTCCCATCGGTGTGCGTGCTACCTTGACGTCGAACGTCTTGCCGTGCGCGTCGAACTGCGCCTTGCCGGTCCAGTCGCTGGCGAGCACGTGGTAGTCGTAACTGATCGGGTGCGGCGGCCAGTGGAAAGGCACGCGGTGCGTCGGCTTGATCGGCGCGCTCGCGCCGCCGTTTGCAGAGTGTGCCTCGTCGATGAACTTGAGCAGCCCATCGACCATCGCACGTGGAGTCTCGTCGGTCGTCGCTCGCATCGGTTCCGAGAAGGTTAACGCCCTCCCACCATCGTGCGTTTCTGGAAGCGCCCGATCTGCGCCGAAATGTCCTTCAAGTGCAGGATCGTGATCTCGTCCAGGCCCTTCGGGGTCGCGATCTGTTTGTCGAACCGCACCTTGAGCCTGGCCAGACCGGCCGCGGCGATCACCCTGACGTCGTCGTTGATGAGGCCGTTGGGAGCGGACGCCTGCGTGATCAGGCCCTCGACCATGAATCGCTGAAGGTCTCTGCGGAGTGCGCTGATGTCCTCGTTCCGGCCGACCTCCTTGAACACTGACGCGAAGAGCATGTTGTAGTGCTCCGTCAGCGTGTACCTGTCCTTTGAGCCAGCCATCTTGAAGGAGTTCTCTGCGATGTCGTCTGCCTTGGTCGCGCTCATGAGCGTCGCCAGCACAGCGATCTGGTTTCCGCCGATGATTGCACGCAGTGGTGCGTTCCAGATCGCTCCAATGCCATCGTTCGGATCCATGCTGAGCCCGACCTTGACCGTCTGTGGCAGATCGACGCCGGTCTGCATGAGAGTCTTGTCGATGATCAGTTTCATCGCTTGGCGCTGGACTTGCGGATCGACGGGAGCGAGCGTCGGCTTTTCGCCGACGTCGCCCTTGAACATGCGGCGCATCTCGACACCGCCCACGAACCGCGACGCCATCAGACTGTTGCGCGCGTCGCGGATGAACGAACGCAGAATGAGCGAGTTGCGCAGCGAATAGTCCTGGCCGACCTTGGTGACACCGTTGATCGCGTAGTTCCGTACGCTCTGGTTGCCTTCGCCCTCCGTCTTTAGCCAGTCGATGGTGTCAGAACTGAGGTCGTATCGAACGGCGAGCGGGTTGATGCCGTCCGCGTCCTCGTCGGTCAGGAAAAGGTGCCCTGGCTCGCCGCTCTCCCGTGCGATCGCCGCCAGTCCTGAAGTCTCCTGCCCCTTCGGGAACTCGGAATAGCCGTACTGGATCGCCCACATGTCGTAGGGTCCGACGGTGCTGTTGAAGAAGACGCCGTTGCCGCGCAGGACCGCCGGAGTGTTCAAAGGCGTGTAGTCCATCACGCTTGCGCTCAGGCCGAGTTCGTTGATCTTCGCGTCGTCCAGCAGATCCTTGACAGACCATTGCGTCGACCCTGCAAAGTTGTGCCGCAGCCCCAGGCAGTGGCCGACCTCGTGCATGACCAGGTCGGCGATGAACTGGTGCATGAAGTCGTCCTGCGTGATCTTCGCGCCTTTGGAACTGAGGATCAGCCAGTCCAGCGCGGTGCTCTCTGCGAGCCTCTCGGCGTAGTCGCACCGCGTCCTGTTCCAGCCGAGCTTCTCAAACTTATCGCGCTTCGCCTCGGTCGTCGGGTCGAGCCCGTTCACGAGCATCTGTGCGGCGTTGTACTGGCCTTGCTGCGGCCTGAGCAGCGCCTCCTTGCTCAACTCGGACTGGACGCTGCTCGCCTGCTCGAGAAGCAGGTTGTACTGCTGTAGCATCACCGCCGCATAGTTGGCGTCGATGGAAACGGCGGCGTTCAGCACCTGTCCGGAGAGCGGGTCGACGCGGAACCACGAGACCGCGTAGGCGGCGTCCTCGCTCATGTTCCACCGAATGACGTTGTGCGTACCGTCCGCGTGATCCCAGTTCGGGTCGTTCTCTGGCGCGTCCTTGACGACCAGGGCGTTCT
>DATLWQ010000279.1:0-9971 GCA_035576225.1 Fimbriimonadaceae bacterium
AGCAACTGGGACAACTCGCTGCACCGCACGCTCGAGATGCACGATCTGACGCGTTATTTCGACGCCGTCGTCGCTTCGCTGGAGGAGGGTGTCGAGAAGCCCGACCCGCGGATCTTCCAGATCGCGCTGGAGAGGCTGGGGGTTCCGCCGGAGAGCGCGCTGCACGTCGGCGACAACCCCGTCGACGACTGGCAGGGGGCGAAGAGCGCGGGCATCAAGGCGCTCGTAATCGACCGGGACAATGAGACGCAGTCCGACATCCTGATCAACAGCCTCCACCAATTGGCGGAGATGCTCGGCGCATGAGGCTCTCCGACCTCCAATACGACCTGCCTGAGGAATTGATCGCCCAAAAGCCGCTCGACCGACGGGACGCCTCGCGACTGCTCACGGTCGACAAGAGCACGGGCGAGATCGGGCATAGGAAGTTCATGGACGTCGTCGATCTGCTGCGCGAGGGCGACCTGTTGGTGATGAACGACACGCGGGTCACCGCGCTGCGCCTATTTGGAAAAAGAAAGACCGGTGCAAACGTCGAAGCGCTCTTGCTCACGCCGCTCGCCGACGGGAAGTTCGTCGCACTGACGAGGCCCGCGAAGAAACTCAAACGGGGCGAGTTGATCGAGTTCGAGGGCGGTCTCACAGCCCTTGTCGCGGGGGATCTCGGAGATGGGAAGAAGACAATCGAGTTCCAAGAGGCTGACGCCGAAGATCGCATCAAGGCAGTCGGCCGCACGCCGCTCCCACCCTACGTCAAGTCTGAAATTCCGGACCCCGAGCGGTACCAGACGGTCTATGCGAGACAGGCCGGTAGCGCGGCCGCTCCGACAGCAGGGCTGCACTTCACGAACGAACTTCTGCAAGCATTCAAAGACAAAGGTGTTGAGACTGCAACTGTCACGCTCGACGTCAGCACGGACACTTTCCGTCCGATCTCCGTAGAGAACGTCGAAGACCACAAGATGCACGGTGAGCGGTGCACACTTCCGAAGGAAACTGTGCGAAAGTTGCAGGGGTGCAAGGGGAGCGTTGTCGCGGTCGGCACGACCACGGTGCGCACGCTCGAATCGTTTGCGAGCCTTGAAGGGGGGCTGCAGGCGGGCACGATGACGACGTCCGCCTATATCACCCCCGGATACGAGTTCAAAGTCGTCGACGCGATGTTCACGAACTTCCACATGCCCGGGACCACAATGCTCCTGATGGTTGCGGCCATGTGCGGGCACGAGACGCTTATGCGCGCCTACGCCGAGGCTGTGGAGCGCCGTTATCGGTTCCTCAGTTTCGGCGATTCTATGTTCGTATGCTGACCGTCATAGCACCGAAGTGCCGCGCCGTGTCATAGTTAACGCCCCTGAGGAGCGCAATGGCTGGTACCAGACAACTCGATCCGATCAAATACATAGAAAACGCATTCCTAGACCGTCGTCCGAAGACGCAGAACAGGCCTCAGCCCACTCCCCGCTCCGCGATCAAGGGGCGCTTCCGCAAGACCGCCCTCAGCGCGCCGCGGCCGAGAATGTCCGCGGCCGAAAAGAAGCGGCAGGTAATCGACCCGGAACTCCGCGAACTCATCGAGAACCTTCCACGCAACCTCGAGTTCCTCGCGCAGTTCTACGACGACGGCGTCACTTCGAAGTACTACTCGCACGAGTTCAAGGAGACGCGCTCTGACCTCATGCGACGCCTGCTCGACCCGGAACTCACGCTCGAAGAAGTGAGCAGGCTCCTCGGCGTGTGCCCCGCGACGATTCGCCGCTACACCAACCGCGGCTGGCTTGAGCACCACCGCACCAAGGGCGGCCAGAGACGGTTTCGCCTCAGCGCAGTCGCCAAGCACGTAGAGGAGCACGGCAGACTCCCCGAAAAGTGAGCGGCCCGCTCAGCATCGCCCTCTTTTCAGACAGCGCCCTCCCCGTCCTGAACGGCGTCAGCGTCAGCATCGACCAACTCTCGCGCGAACTGCGTGAGCGCGGCCACTCTGTGCACCTCTTCACGTCCTCCTATCCGGGGCACGTTGACGAAGACCCCAACGTCCACCGATTTCGGTCGATCCGCACGCCGTGGACCACCGACTACCCTCTCGCCGTGCCGCCGTTCTATTCCAAACTGCGCGAGTTTCGGCGTCAGAGGTTCGACCTTATCCACACGCACACGCCGTTCACGGTCGGTTTCGTCGGCCTTCGTTGGGCAGAGTCGCACGAGATCCCGATCGTCGCCACGTACCACACGCACTACGACAAGTACGCTTACTACTTTTCGCTCGCGCCCAAGCGGTACCTGCGGTACAAGATCGCCAAGCACCTCAACTTCTACTACAGTCGGGTAGGGCACGTAATGACGCCGAGCCGGGCCTCCAGGAAGTGGCTGCGCCGACACTCGGTGCACTCTCCGATCACTGTCGTCCCAACCGGCGTCCCGGCGCCCAAGATGATCGACCGCAGCGAGGCGAGGTCGGCTCTGGGGATCGCTCCCGACCGCACCGTGGCCCTCTATGTCGGCCGCATCGCGCGAGAGAAGAACATAGGCATCTTGCTCGAGGCGATGGCGAGGGCGCACCGCACCGACACGCGCACCCAACTGTGGCTCGTCGGCGACGGCCCTGCTCGCGCCGCGTATACGCAGCAGGCGCGCGACCTCGGGATCGGTGACGTAGTCAAGTTCGCAGGCGCGGTTGGAAGAAACGAGGTGGACAACTACTACGCCGCGGCCGACGTGTTCGTCTTTTCATCGATGACAGAGACGCAGGGCCTGGTCGTGATGGAGGCAATGTCCTACGGGCTGCCTGCCTTGGTCGTGCAGGGCGGCGGTGCGGGGGAAGCCGTGCGAGATGGCGAGAACGGCTATCTTCTGAGGAACGACCCGTACGTGTTCTCAGAAGCGCTCATCGCGCTCCTAGCGGACGACGACCTGCAGGCGCGCCTCTCGAGGGGCGCGATCGAGACCGCAAGGCGGTACAGCGTGCCCGCCACGACGGACCGCGTGCTGGCGGTCTACGAGAAGGCTCTCGGTGCCGGTTACCGCACCGTGCGGGAGAAGGCGAGTGTCTGACGGGTTCCGGCGATACCTGACCCTTGTCGGGTGCCTTTTCGTGTTGCGGGTCGTGCTCGGCTTTGTGGCAGTGCCGCTCGGCATGGTGCACACGCTCAGCGTCGTGAGCAGCATCGTGTTCGTCGGCGTGCCGCTCTATGCCCTGTACAGCGCCGCAGACCGCGAGTGGGGTTCCAGGCAGGGGCTCATCGTCCTCGCGACCGGGGCGGCCATGCACGTCGCGGCGGCGCTGCTCGTCAGTTACGTTTTGCCACAGCAAGGCGTGTGGACCGTCGTTGCCCACGCCTTCGGCCAGACGGGGATCCTCTTCTGGACGCTCGGTATCGGGGTTCTGCTCTCGATCTTCATCAAGGATCGCAACCTCATGGTGCCGGTCGCCCTGTTCTTGATCGGGTTCGACGCGTTTCTGGTCTTCAATCCCTCCGCGCCGACGGCCAAGATCCTGCGCCTGGCCCCCCGCTCGTTCACACAGGTCGCGTTGGCGACGGTGCCCGCCGTCAAGGCAGAAGGCCAGCCGATGGGTCAGGTCCAGGATCTCGCCTATGTCGGCCCAGCCGACCTCCTGTTCTTGGCAGCGTTCTTCTGCCTGCTGTTCCGCCACCGAATGAGGACAAGGCAGACCCTCCTCTGGCTTGCTCCGGTGCTGATCGCCTACCTGTTGGTCGTCCTCATCTTTGGGGACAAGACCATTGGCCCAGTCAGGCTCGCCATGCTCCCGGCAATGGTGCCTATCGGAGTCACTGTGCTTCTCGTCAACCGCAAGGAGTTCAAGTTCGCCAAGCAAGAGGTCGGCGGCGTCATCGGGGTCGCGCTGATCGCGCTCTTGCTCGCGGCGTTCGGGATCTATAGGGCGGCCGTCAACGACAGGCAGAAAGAGCAGCCAACTGCGCCTTCGATCCCGGTCGACGTCCCAGTGCCTCAAGCACAGGGAGGCTCGCCTGCGCCAGCGCGCTGAGGTCGACGCCGGTCGCGACACCTGAACGCTCCAAGAAGTACACGAGGTCCTCGGTCGCCAGGTTTCCGCCAGCGCCGGGTGCATAAGGGCAACCGCCGAGCCCTCCCGCGCTTGCGTCGAACGCCGCATATCCGGCGTCCAGCGCGCACGCCACGTTGGCAATCGCAGTTCCGCGCGTGTCGTGGAAGTGCCAACAGACCTTCCGTTTTTCGAAGCCGCCGAGCGATCCGATCAGCGACGCTACATCCTTGGGCACCGCGACGCCGATCGTGTCGCCGAGGCTCACTTCGTCGACACCGATCGCGAACAGCCGCGACACGACCTGCGCCACAGCAGAAGGCGTGACCGGCCCAGAGTACGGGCACTCGACGACCGTACTGACGTAGCCGCGCACAAAGCCTGCTGGGACGGAGGTGCGGAACGCGCCTACGACTTCCTCGAACACGCCGAGCGACTCGTCGATGCTCATGTTGATGTTCTTCTTGGTAAAGGCGTCGCTGGCGGCGGTGAAGAGGGCGATCCGCTCAACGCCTACGGAAACGGCGCGCTCCAGCCCCTTCATGTTCGGCACGAGGGCGCTGTAGATCGGGCCCTCGGGAAGCATCCCCCACAGTTCGGCGGCGTCGCCGAGTTGGGGCACCCACTTTGGTGAGACGAAGGATGTGGCTTCGATCTCCATGAGCCCCGCCTTAGCGAGCGCGGAGACGAACGACGCCTTCAGTTCCGTGCTGATGGGTGCCTTCTCGTTCTGGAGCCCGTCGCGCGGTCCGACCTCGATGATGCGTGCCACTGGACAATTCTGACAACAAAGACCCTGCGGTGGAGGCGTGCCGCAGGGCTTTGTACTGACCAGGCCAGAGATCTATTGCCGGCGGCGCCGCAGAAGCGCGGTCGCTCCGAGACCAAGAGCGAAAAGGCTGGCCGGTTCAGGGACGGGGTCGCCTGGGGTCACCTTGGCGGAGCCGCCGTTGGGCGGTATCGCTTGGAGTTGGACCATGCTCTCGTAGGAAGCGTTTCCCTTGGATAACTGGCCGATGAAGTTGTCCTCTGTCAAGCCATCACCGGTCGCGGACCAGGTGACGGTCTTGCCTGCGGTGAATCGGTCGCCGTTGTTGGCGGTGACGAAGTAGACGCCGTAGTCGAACATCGCGCCCGCGTCGTTGACCCCGTCCTGCTTGAACTGGAAGTCTTTGATCTCGGGGGACGTCCACGACATGTCGAGGCCTGAGACGAACGGGTCGACGTTGAGCATCAATCTGCTGATGAACTGGCCGCCGGCGACGTTCGGGTCGGTCGTGTTGGTCATCGTGAAGTTGACCGTGTTCGTACCAGCGTTTTCGATGGTGAGGGTGGCGTACACTGGGCCGCCGACGGGCGATCCGGTGACGACGTCGCTGAAGTTGAGTGTGATCGCGGCGTTCGCTGTTGGAGCCAAGGCGACGGCTCCGAGCGCGACCAACGGAATGAGGCTCTTGTGGTTCATTCTGAGATTCCCTCGCAGGCTCTTGTCTGTCCTTCGCAAGCCTGGTCAACGATCTAGCGATCAAGGCTCGTGCCTGGAGTGGGGAGGGGGAGGGAATCCCGGTCAAATGCGGGGGCCTTAAATGTCAGACGGCCCCGCCAAAGTGCGTTGTGCGGGGCCGCGATCTGACTGGGTCGCTATGTTACTTTCGGCGGCGCTTGAGCAGCGCTGCCAGACCGAGACCGAGGGCCGCGAAAGTCGCAGGCTCTGGGACCGGGTTGGTGTTGGTGATCTTCGCCGAAATGTTGTCGGGCGGGATACCGTTGATATGGACCATTGACTCGTACGAGTTGTTGCCGGCCGAGAACTGTCCGAAGAAGTTCGACGCGGTCAAGCCGTCACCTGTCACGGTCCAAGTCACCGTCTTGCCCGGCGTGAACCGGTTCGGGTTGTTGGCGGTCACGAAGTCGACGCTGTAATCGAACATTGCGCCGGCATCGTTGACTCCATCTTGGCTAAAGATGAAGCCAGTGATCTCAGGCGCACTGTACTGCATGCCGAGGTTCGTGACGAATGGGTCGATGTTCAACTCCAACTCACGAATGAACGAACCATCAGGCGTGCTGTTGTTCGTCGTGTTGGTCATTGAAAAACTGACGGTGTTCGCGGCTACGTCCTCAAGGGTTAGCGTAGCCCACGGGGTCGGGCCGTTAGGCACGCCTCCCGTGACAACCGTATTGAACTCAAACGTTAGTGCCGCACTGGCAGATGTGATGCTAAATATAGCGCCCAATCCGACCAGAGCGGGAATCAAGAATTTCTTCATTCTGGTTCCCTCTTGGTCTTTTCAGACCCAGATGTGCTTCCTGACCTGCCTTCCGTCTAACGCAGTCGGTCTGGTCAGGGCCCTATGTTAGCACGACATTTCGGGCCTGGATGGCCTTTGTCACAAATCAAGTATCTTTGCCAGTTGAGATTTAATCCCGGATCGACGTGACGACCAGGAGCCCCCCCATGCAGTAGGCGTTCTTGGGGCGGTACGCGAAGTACATGTTGAACCCTTTTGAGGTCGATTCGAAGCAGTGGATCGCGGCGTCCTCGCCGGCCACGTTCTGGCTGAAAACGTTGACCAGATCGATCTTGACGAGGTCTTCGTGGCGCCGGACGACCTGGAACGAGGCCGAGATCTCCAGCATGGGCATCCGCTTGATCGTGATCTTCCCCTGGGTCACCTTCATATAGGGGAGCCGCGCTAAGGCGCGCTTGAACACTTCGTAGGAGTCCCTTCTTTGGTCAGGCTCCGCGTGGTTGAAGGCATCGATCCAGGTCTGCGCCTCGGGGTTGAAACTCGAAAGCGTGACTTCTTGGCTCATGGGGCCCCGTGCACGACCAGGAGCAACTGGCCCTCTTCAACCTGGTCGCCCTGGCTTACATTTACAGACTCGATTGAACCGGAAAACGGAGCGGTGATCTGCTGTTGCATCTTCATCGCTTCGAGCACCATCAGCCGCTGGCCGTCCTCGACGGCTTCGCCACCTGCGCAGGCGACCTCGACGATCTGGCCGGGCATAGGTGACCTCACCTCGCCGCTCCCGGCGCCGTCAGTTGTGGACTTGCGGCGGGCGCGCTCGACTCGGAAGGTCCGCCCGCGGTAGGAGACGAGAGTGGCGTCGCCCGAGCGCACGGCGACGGCCGTGGCGGTCTTGCCTTCGGAGGCGACGCTGAGTCGGTCGTCTAGCGGCGTGACGACGGCTCCCGCACCATCGCCTAAGTCGGCCTCCTTCCCGTTCACCAACTGCTTCATGCCCGACGCCCCTGACGGTACCTGGTTGCCGCATCGACGAACGCCTTGAAGAGGTTCTTAGTCGCCTCAGAGTCAGGGGTGCGCTCAGGGTGCCACTGCACGCCGAAGAGCCATCGGCCGCCCGCGTCCTCGATCCCCTCAATCATCCCGTCCTCGCTGCGCGCCGTGACTTTAAGGCCCTCACCGACCTGCGCGTTGGCCTGGTGGTGGTAACTCTTGCCGACTACGCACTGAGAGCCGAGCATCGCCTCCAAGCGGCTGGTCGGCTCGACCATGTACTTCTCTTCGACACCGCCCGTATGTTGCGAGGCGCCTGCGACGTCGGGGATGTGCTGAACCAGACTTCCGCCTCGGTAGACGTTGATCATCTGGCACCCATAGCAGATGCCGAGGACCGGTGCTTCTTGTGGGAGCGCGTCGAGCAGCGCCTTCTCGAACACGTAGCGGCCCGGGTCCTCAAGTTTGACCATCGGGTGGTTTTTGGCCCCGAACTGGCTCGCGTCGATGTCGTCACCTCCTGGGATGAGCAAGCCGTCGAGCAGGGGAACGATGCTCTCCACAGGGGTCGCACGAGTCAGCAAGACGGGCGCAGCGCCGGCTTCAACCAGACAGTCAGCGTAGAGCCTGTTGACGTACGTCCTTTCGTTTCCCGGGTCGTTGGGGTCGGGTCCGCAACCGGTCGTGATGCCGATCACGGGGCGGTTCATGCCTGCACCAGATCGCCGATGTTCTCGACCTTTTCGCGGACCGCGTTGAGCAGTTGGGCCGCTCCGACGCCATTGATCAAGCGGTGGTCGAATGTGAGTCCCATGTTCGCACAGCGCTGCAACTTCAGTTCGCTGACCGTTTGGTCGAGACCGTTGTACGGCTCACCGATGAAGAGCGTCGCCACGCCTGGCGGCACGACGACGGCCACCGCGTCGCGAAGGCCGAAACTCTGCATGTTGGTCAGGCTGATCGTCACGGACTCGTCGGCCTGGTCGTTGCCCGCACGCGCGTGCTCGATGCGCTCGCGCATCGCGTCGGCAAACTCGCGCCAGTCGAGCGCGTCCGCCTTCTCGACCTTTGCAATCACGAGTTCGTCACCGGGAAGCGCGACTGCAATCCCCAAGTTCACGTGGTCGTATGTTCGGATCACCGAGTCGCCGACGATGGTCGAACGGAAGCCGGGGAAGTCCTTGAGCGCCTGCGCGACGCAGAACGAGAACATCGTGAACGAGGAAGGCTGAAACTCTCCGCCACCGCTCTTGATCTTCTCTCGGAGTGCCTCCATCGGTCCCCAGTTGCAGACGACCGACTCGGTGCCCGGCACCGCGAGTTGCGATCCGCGCTGCAGCCGTGAGGCGAGCACCCTCTGCTTGGAGGACATCTCGACCTCGCTGTAGCCCTCGCCCTTTTTCGGCCCGGCAGATGCGCCGTTAGCCAAGTAGGCGTCGATGTCGGCGGGCATCAGCCGTGCGCCGCTCGCCTTGACCTTCTCCAGATCGTCGTCGTCTAGGCCCTTCTGCTTGGCGTACGCCCTCGTCCGGGGCGGGACGTCTCGGCGCCTGTTGCCCGTAGCGGCGCCGGCGGCCGCCATTGGCGCCGCGGCCTTGGCGGCTTCGGCCGGCGCACCGTGGATCACCATCTCCTGGACTTCGTCCTCGGTCTCCATGCGGGCGACCTCGGCGCCGATCGGGAGCACGGCGTCGACCTCGGCCAGCCAGCCCACGAGTTTGCCCTCGTAAGGCGACTCGACGTCCATGACGGCCTTGTCCGTCTCCATCTGGTAGATCGGCTCGTCGCGCTTGATCAGGTCGCCAGGCTGCTTCAAAACGGCCACGAGGCGGGCCTCCTGGAGGCCCTCGCCGATCTGCGGGATTCGTAGGGAAACTTCAGGCATCTCTCTAGTTCGATTCTGGCATACACTCGGGCCTACGGCCACAGACCCTGGCTCCCTAGACCCAAGACCCTAGCGAGCGCGGCTCCCAGGTACAATCCCCCGTCGCAGTCGAGCCCAAGTATCAGGGCCCGCTGGTTTGGAAGGCAGTACCACAAATGGCAAAGAAGGTCGCGGCGAAGATCAAGTTGAACATCCCTGCAGGCAAAGGCACGCCGGCACCCCCGGTCGGGCCCGCGCTCGGTCAGGCTGGGATCAACATGATGGAGTTCCTCAAGAAGTTCAACGAGATGACCTCCAAGCAGATGGGATATACCGTTCCCGTCAGCATTACGGTCTACGAGGACCGTTCGTATAACTTCGTCGTCAAGCAGCCACTCACCAGCGACCTGATCAAGGTCGCCCTCAAGATCGATAAGGGCAGCGGCAAGGCTGGCACGGAATCTGCGGGTCTACTCACTCGAGCCAAGGCGCTCGAGATCGCCAAGCTCAAGATGCCCGACCTCAACGCGAACGACGAAGAGGCCGCCATCAAGGTCGTAGGCGGTACTGCCAGGTCGATGGGGATCGAAACGGACTTCTGAAAAGGTCCCGTCGAAACTCAAAAGGCCTGTAACGCAGTACGAGCACTATCAGTCTGTAAATTTGACAGCCGTTAGAAAATGAAGCGGACCACAGCAGTCGCAATCGCGATGGCAGCGCTCCTCAGCACTGCGCTCGCACAACAGGGCCCTGGCAACCAGTCGCTTGGCCCCGACCGCGATGCGTTTGGCCCCGCGCAGGCCGCGGCGGACATCGTGCGCGACGCCACCGGCGCCGA
>DATLWQ010000280.1:0-4146 GCA_035576225.1 Fimbriimonadaceae bacterium
CGAGCGACAGTACCGCCAGATCGGCAACGCAGTGCCGGTCATGTTCGGTCGTGCGATCGGCGAACACCTGCTACGTTTTGCGAGAGGCGAGAAAATCGAACAAACGAACGCGAAACGCGCCAGCCGCTACCGCGACACGGACGAGGAGTCGTGGCGTCGCAGAATGGCATAGCACAAATGAGAAGCGCCCCGGAAACCGGGGCGCGACACATTGAACTCTCCCTAGTTTTTACTTAGCCGCTTTCTTTTTAGCGGTCGACTTTCGCGCAGTCCGCTTGCGGGCCGCGGGTCGCTTTGCAGCAGCCTTCTTCTTGGCGGCTGGCTTCCGTGTCGTCTTGCGAGCCCTCGCCTTCTTGGCTGCCGGCTTGCGCGCGGTGGCCTTCTTGCGGGTCGTCGCTTTCTTGCGGGTGGTCGCCTTCCGCGCAGTTGTCTTCTTGCGCGCGGTGGCCTTCCTCGCCGTCGTCTTCTTGCGAGCGGTCGCCTTCTTGGCCGCGGGCTTTCGCGCCGTGGTCTTCTTGCGAGCCGTCGTCTTCTTTCGAGCCGTGGCCTTCTTAGCCGCCGGCTTTCGCTTTACTGTTTTCTTTTTGGCGGCTGTCTTTTTCGCCGCAGTTTTCATTGCCATCGTTGGTCTACCTCGGAGAAGCTGTTCTTGTGCACAAGCTTCCGCAACTATTTAGACGGTTTACACCGCCAAAAAGCGCTTCGTCTCACGTTTTTTCGAGTCTACGCGCGAAATCGCGTTAGCCTGTCGCACGCAGAAATTATCGGCATTTTTTCAGTTCACAAGAGTTTTTCGCACTTTTTTTGCATGTGTCGCTCTTGTAATCTCGAATTGAGTAAGCGACTTCCACGTTACGATTGCTCAGTCTCTTGATGTGCTTCTTCAAGCGGAAATGCCTGCTTCATCAGCGGATCTGCGAGCCTCTAGCGTCCCATCGTGCCGCCCTGTTGTGGAGCAAGACGCGCGCCTGGCTGGAACTCGGCCGCAACGGAGAGTAAGCGATTGGCAGCGTCGACGCGGGAGTCCTAGAATGCGTCAAAAATCTGCGGGACTTTTCGCCTGGACCTTGACAGAGGCTCCGCCATAGCGTATAGTTGAAGCGTCCTCATCGCCCCGGGATTTGCTCTCCCCTTGCCCGGTGTCCGGTGGGGACATTTCCTTTTAATTGCGTCCCGACGTATCCCCCAGACAGGGCAGACAGTAGTATCGTGTGTGGCAGGAGCGCACAGTTTGGATCAGAAGTTCAGAAACGACCAGTTTGACGACCGCCTGAGCGAAGACGAAGTCCAGGCGATCATCAAACGCTACGGCGAACGACAGGCCGGGGGCGATACCCGCCCGACAGTCACCGACGTCGCTGAGGCGCTGCAAGTGGAGCCCACGGTCGTCGAACGGCTGCTGCGAGACATCCGGTCGTCTGAATCGGAGAAACAACTTAAGGAAAGGCTCGACGCGCTCGAGCTCGAGAACGCACAACTCCGGCGACGCGCGGAAGAGTCGGACTACGGCTACGACGATTTTTATTCGAGCACTCACTGGCGACGAAGGGGCCTTTACGGACCGAGACGGCGCATAAGACTTGCTGCGGTCATGGCCGCAGTCGGTGTCGCCGTGATGCTCGCAAGCAGTTCACGTGGTGGTAACGCCGGCGCCACGTGGGCGGCCGTACCGCTCGTCGGGATGCTGGCCTCCTTTATCATTCTTATGAAGTTCATGCGAAGGCGGGACTGACCGTAGGAGCGACTTCGCGCTAGACGGTTTGTGACTCGCCGGCAAGCGACCCGCGTGGACGGTGGGCGACGATGGCTGAAACAATCACCGCGACGACGAAGTCCGCGAGCACGTTGAGCACCGTCTTGAAGACGTCCGTCAACGGGCTCGCGACGTCGAAGAGGACGATCGCCTCGATGGGAATCCCTGCGGCCATGTAGGCGCCCCACGTGATGTGACTGCCGCCCGAGGGCAGCCCTGGCGTAGCGAAACTGAGCAAGAACGCGGTGCCAAAAAAGACCACCATCGCTTGTGGGCTAACGACTATCCCGAGCGCAGCCGACAGGAACAACAACTTGGCCGTCGAGGACACTGTCCTGTTCATCTTGAAGAGGCTTACGCACGTCGGTAGGACGACGTCTTGCGCTGGTTCTGGCAGGCCCATGTCCCCGGCACTCTCGACGAGGGTCGGTAGCGATGCAAGCGATGAGCGCGTCCCGATTGCAACGGCTGCGAGAGGCGACACGGCGGCAAGGAACGACGACGCGCTGCCACGGTGCACGAAGAGCCCGATGGCCGTCACGATAACTGCGAGCACGAGCATCAGAGCGCTCGAATAGACCACGAACTGAAAGATCGACTGCGCCACATCAAGACCAGTCCCCACTGCGAATCCAAACGTCAGCGCAAAGGCGCCGATCGGGATTGCGAGCACCACCCAATGGACGAACGCCATCATTGCGTCGCGGACACCCACGAAGAGCGCTTCTATCGGGCGCCGTTTTTCATCGGATAGCGTCCGCAGGGCCAGGCCAAAGAGGACGGCCAGTATCGCCAGTGACAGGATGTCACCTTGCAATAGCGCCTCCACGAAGTTTGCGGGAACCAGTTGCTCGTACCACGTTCCGCCTGACTTGGGAATCTGCGGCGTTGCCACGGACGGCAGATGTATCGTCGAGGGCTTGCTTATGGCGAACGCGAACTTCGTCCCGATGAGCGTGAACAGCGCCGCAAACACGAGGAGGCCGACGATGCACGCGAAAGTCAATGAAGCCCAGCGCCCTAGCGTGCGGCCCTTGGGAACGCTGCAAACGCCTACCACCAAGAGGCAGATCGTCAGAGGGATGACCGAAACGCGGAGTGCATTCATCCAGATCGTGCCGACCGGATTGGTCACGACGAGCAGTCCGCGCAGCCATTCCGCTCGGCCCCCGTGCACAAGCGCGCCGAGCACGATGCCCAATACGAGCCCGACAGGCCCGCCGATAGTGATGAACGGAGACGTCTTCTTGCCCAGCATCTGCGCGTTTATACCGGACGGTGGCCCTCTCTGCTACAATGTATTTATGAGAGCACTACTAAACAAGTGGATGGACAAACTGGCAGAGCATCTGCCGGGTGCGACTAAGTGGCTCTGGCTCGTAGGCGCAGTCGGACTTCTTTACATGGCGATCGTCTTCCTGGGCGACCGACTGCTCCCGCTGTTAGGCAGCACTGAGTCGTATCCACGCCTGGAGATCATCTACAAAGGATCTCTCGCCGGCACCATCCAAGCCAACGACCAACAGTACTTGGTGCTCCTCGTGGCACTGACCCTCCTCGGCGTCGGCTATTGGGTGGCAACAGTTAAGAAGTGGAAGTCAAAGCACTGGCTGTCGCTCGGCTCTTGGGCAGCGCTCATCGCCCTTATCACTACCGTTCTTTACTCGCTTCGGGTCTTCGACCTGAATCAGATGCTGGACGACGTATTATTTGGCACTGGGCCGACTACGGTAATTGGCCAGATACTCGATAACTTCCGGCAGTTCTTCGGTTACTTTTGGGATTGGATACCGCTCGTGGGCACTACCCTATTCGCCGTTATTCTAGAAGGGCACCGACGTCGAATAAACTCTGAAGAAGGGGATTCATCCTTCAGCATCGGTGGTGGTTGGAAACCGGTTTGGGCCTGGCTGCTCGGGTATTTGGTAGCTGCCTTTGTTCACTCCTTCCCTCCCTTGACGGTGATGAGCATCTTCGATGTAAACGGCATGGTTTCGCAAGGCTGGGCGAAGGAGCCGATTCGCTGGTTAGACGCGAGTCTCATTTGGTTCGCAGGTATGGCGGTCTACGCCTGGAAGAGCGGCGCCAATCTTAGCTGGGACGACCGGGCTGTGCGTGTCAGGTTTGCAAAGAACGGCCTTGGACTGGTGACAATCCCTTGGCGTCGCGTGCTGCGGGTGTTCGACGTGACTGTCCGAGGGAGGACGGAGTCCGTCCGGATCGAGTCGGGAATCTTGCCGTTGTTCCGGTTCCGTTTCTCCTTGCACAGGCGAAGGGACGGCGAGCGCGTTCTAACAAGCGTTTTAGAGCAGGCTCACGAAAGAGGAATCTCGGTCACCTCTACCGGCGTACGCCGAGGCACTGTGGCAGCAGGCTGGTCGTTCCTGCTCTTG
>DATLWQ010000281.1:0-3692 GCA_035576225.1 Fimbriimonadaceae bacterium
CAAATTGGGCCTAGAAGCGGAACCAGGCCAGCAAATCGGACGCTATTTACACTAGTGGACGCGATATGCAACACTACGGACCAGAATCATCTTGAAACAAAGTAGAACCGCCTGCCCAATACCCTTGATCCACTGCGACACTCTGCCGAGAATTAAGCCAGAGGCACGCCGTGACGGCATCACGTGGAGGCAAATGAGGGTCGATTGGATTTCTTCCGTCGGTAGCACCTGGAACATGGGATCGCTACTCAGGCCGCGAGGGGTTGCACACATCACGCCTATTCGTCATGAGGCGAGGCCAGCGATCTTTCTGGACCCCCTTGCTGAAGCATGGCGAGAAGTCTGGGTTGATTACTTTCACGATCGGCCAATTACTGCGGAGGAGCTGCGCGCTGCTCTTGACGTAAGAAACAAGTACGAAAAGCGAGAGCGAGAAGGTCAGATGAAACTGTTCGACAATGCCTGACGAGACCACCAATCACCCCGACCCGGTTGATCCACCGGCCAGCGAAGAGGAGACTCCTTCCACAGAGGAGATTCCGGCCGAAATCCTTGACCAACTCCCCGATGAGGTCAAGGAGAACCCAGAACTCGTTAGCACCTTCATGGCGCTTCGCATGGTGAAGGGGCCACTAATGCCACCCGAGTATCTGGACGCCTACGAAAAGTACTACCCGGGTTGTACTCGCCGATTAATTGAAGATTTGCTCGCCCACGCCGCTCACAAGCGCGACCTTAACTTGATGGACGCAAAGGTCGCCGAACGGGCGACGATGAGCAACATAAAGCGGGCGGATCGGCAACCATTCATCGTTCTTGTAGTAGCGCTGGCGATGATTGGGGCTGCGTTCTACGCTATAGGGACAAAGCAAGCGAGCACCGCTACAGGCATTATCGTCGCACTGTGCGGCACTGGACTCGTCTCCTACGCAATTGACAGGATCCGGCACGACGGCGGAAAGAAATCGCCACAGAACGGTGATACCGACAAAGAGTCACCATAGCCTCCACCACGGCCCGGCCGTGCAGCCTGGGTGATGGCCCCGGTCGCGGAGCGCAGGCCCTCAACCGCAAGCAGTTGAGGGATAGGGGGAGGAAAGCGCTCACTTCATAAACCCAGCGAGGGCGTTGTCGTAGGCTGCAGCGGCGTCTTTGCCCTCTTGGCTGTCCTTGTCGACCTCGGTGGGGTCGGAGAAGGCAGTCGAGACCTTGGCGCGGCTCATCGCGTCCTCGGTCGCGGGGTCGTCGCCGGGCTTGAACTCCCACGTGACGGCGAAACCCCACTTGAAGGTCTTGCAGATTTTGCCGTCGGGGCCGATCCAGAACGTGTAGAACTCGACTTCTTTGCGGACGACCATCGCCTTCACGAACGGGTCGACGCCCGAGTAGTAGCCCGAGTACGTGTATGTGTCGCGTTGCGGGCTGTCGATCATCTCGCCCTTGTCCTGGTGCGGATAGTCGGGGTTCTTGGCGTCGCGGCCTGCCTTGTTCGTGTCGATCGCCCAGTCGCCCTTGTGGTCTGCGTCGCCGCTCGGAACCATGCGTCCATCCTTTAGTTCCGCTGGCTTGAGGTCGTCGGTGCTCGACCCGACGTAGGTGGTGCCGCGCACGATCTGCCGCCACTTGCCGGGCGTGCAATCGTCGCTCGTGTGCTTGAAGTAGACGACGAACTCTCCGCCGCGGTAGATGTGGCCGTGCTTGTTGAAGGACTCGGACGGGATCCGCTGCAGCCACGCCTTGGCCCAGCCCAGGTCGACGACGTACGGCTTTTCGCGCTCTTGGAAGTTGCCGCGGTCGCCGGGGTTCGGCACGACGAGCCCGTCGGGCTGGAACTTGCGGGGTTGGATCTTGTCCCCGGGCTTGATCTCCGTACCGTCCGGGATGACGAGATTGGGGTCGTCGGGGTCTTGCTTGAAGCCCTCGGGAACCACGATGTTGGCGATCGGGGTCGGGTCGACGCCGATCGAGAAGCGGCCCGGCTGTTTGGACGTGACCTTCCACTGGACGACGAACTCTCCGGCCGACACGTTGCCGCGGTTGATCACCTTGATCTGGGACTCGCCGCCTTCTAGGGTGATGACATTTGGCGTCAGGTTGGTGACGCGTAGGGGGATCGGGTCTGTGAGCCCGTCGAGGCCGGTCACCTTGATCGTCAGCGGAGTGCTCTGGCCGCGCACGAGGGTCTGGGCTGGGGTCGAAAGTTGGACCTGGATGATTCGGATCGTGCCGCCGGTGATCGTGCCGTCCTCGTTGATGCGAACGTTCGTGTTCGACGTCGGGTCGGACGGTGTGGCGACGACCGCCTGGCGCGGAGTCTCTGCGAGGACGGGCGCCCGTAGATTGCCGATGTCGACCTTGGTGTTGCTGGTGTCGCCGTCGAACGGGCCGGTGATCACCATCGGCTTGCGCGTCAGCATGACCTTGGGGAACCAGAAGACCGGCGTGAAGACGCGGTCTGGGAGCGCCTTCGGCAAGACCTTCGCGTCCTGGTGGTAGTCGTGCAGGGAGATGGGAAGTTGTTGGAGGTCGGTGGGGACGTCGATCGTGAAGCGGCCCTCTTCCGCCTTGACCCCTTTGCCGTTGATGTCGACCACGGTGCCGAAGAGCACGTCGGCGTTCTTGTTCCTCTCGTCGTCGTTTCGGCCGTTGGGGTCGGGGACGACTGTGCCTGAGATCGTGTCGCCGGCAGCCATGTCGGAGGGCAGATAGACGTGGATCCGGCCTTGCGGCTGGTTGAGCGTGACGATGGTCAGGGCGCCGTCGGTGGTGACCGTCGGCTTTGGCTGCCCTTGCGTGACTGTCAGTGCTAGAACGAGTGCCGCTAGCATGATGATCCATGATAGCAGGCTTTGAGTTGATCTTTCGCAGAGCGCGTCAAGCCGCGCTAATGGAAAGCGCGGTCAAGCCCGCGCACTCCCAAATCTCGGGAACCCGCGATAGAATAGAGAAGGGCATGGCAGAGCAGAAGGCGGAATTCTGGATTGTGAGGGTCGTTACGGCGATTGCGGTCGTAGTGGTCATTGCTGTGTTCTTCTATCCCGTTTGTGAGCAATCGAGAGAGATCCACGATGGGCCCTCTACTCTGTCGAACATCAAGCAGCAGGCCTTGGCGTGTGCAATGTACATGACTGACTATGACGACCGGCTGCAGCCTGCTGCGACTTGGATGGATGCCCTTGTTCCGTATGTCAAGAACGATTTGGTCTTCCGGGACGTGAGCATGGAGGATCGCAAGGAGGACGAGTACGGGTGCGCGTTCTTCAGCCCGCTTTCGCTCGTGGACACCACCAAGGTTATGCATCTCGAGACCGTCCCACTGACGTTCCAGTCCTCCGACCTGTCCCGGAACGCGAACGGCCGGTTGGACTTGTTGCCAGGACGGTTGAAGGACGGGATGAACGATGTGTCGTTCCTCGATTACCACGCGAAAGCGATGCCTAAGGACTGGCCGCATGGGCCGATTACGATCTTGCTGAAGGAGCCTGATCAATGAGCCAATCGCGATTGCCGGACAAAGGAGGAAGGAGTAGTGGTGTCGGCCGCAAGGGACGCTTGGAGCGGTTCGCACTTCTCTTGGTCGTTGGGTTACTGTCGATAGTTGTGATTAGCGTCTCCGTCTCGAAATACTTAAGCGCGCTTGATGAAAACGTGAGAGACTACACGAGGCAGGGAGTCTCCCTTTCTAACGCTAA
>DATLWQ010000282.1:0-3281 GCA_035576225.1 Fimbriimonadaceae bacterium
CGGTGGGATCACCGTGTCGAACTTCGCAGAGATGACAAGGCTTGGCCGCCTGTCATCCGGCTTCAAGTACGTAAGCGGCTCGACAGACTTCAGTTCTGACCGGACGCGATCCTCCGTATACCCCTGTTTTCGCAGGTCTTCGCGCTGGGAGACCACGCGCGAACTGTGCCACAGAATGTGCGCCACGTCCACGCCACCGAGCAAAAAGCACGTCACTGAGAACCTCGGCTCGACCGCGTAGGCCAGCGCACTCACCATGGCCCCAAGGCTCGTCCCGGCCAGCCCGATTCGTGAAGCGTCGAACTCCGGGCGCGAGACGATCCAGTCCACTGTGCGCCGCACGTCCAGGACCGCCTGCAGCGTGTTAGCTCTCAGTTTGCCGATGTCGGGAACGACCGCCATCTCGCCCGAAGCGTGGCCCTTCGGCGTCCGATCCAGGTGGAACGGCAGCGGCATGAGAACGCTAGCGACGCCTTGCTTTGCCAGGTGCACGGCCATGTCCTGCTCGATCCGATCGTCAGTCGCGCCCCAATAGTGCAGCAGGATCACGACCGGCACGCGGCCGAAAGTCTCCGTCGGTAGAAAAACCTTCAGCGGGACGCGGTCGTTCTCCGGGTATCCCGTGGTCACCGCGCTCGGGAACGCGACTTCGTAGGTCCTGTAGAACTCGGTCCGGTCCGTTTCGCGCCAAGGTTGGAACGTTATCTTGGGCGGCGGTTGCGTCACGTCGGCCTGCTGGGCCAAAGTGATGCATGCGGGCCCGGCCCAAAGGACGAAACCGATGAACGCTTTTGTGATCGCTGCCGCTCTTACCATGGTTCCCGCGCAGTCAGCACCCAGTTTAGACAACAGGTTCGACGACGCGCTCGGTGTTGCGGGACTCTCGACGAAGACGGCCCGCTTCGATCCCGGCCTTCTTTCACTCTACGGACAGGGCGAGTTCGCGACGGTCTATTTCAGTGCGCTCCAGGAGAACCCGTGGCGCACGCCGTTCTACATGGAGATGACCCGCCGTGCGCTGGCGGCGGCCCAAGGCGACGCTGGCGGAACGCTCTCCACTCTGACCAGGCTTACGGGGCTCGGGAGCCGCAGGGCGCTGCTTGGCAGCCCGATCGCGCGTGCCGAAGAACTGTCCCGAGAGCCGGACGCTTTCAAGAAAGCCCTCTCTGCGATGAAGAGCGAGGGCCTCCTCGCCGTCGACGTTCCCGCGAAAGTCGATGCGCCGGCGTCCGTCCGGCAGGCGGCGGCACTCATTCTCTATACCGCTCTCGATACTGTGCGCTATCGCCGCGCCGCGTTTTCTCGCGTGGATGACCTGGACGAGGCGTATGACAGGCAGACCACGGCACAGCCGAACGGAAGCGACCCGCAGGTCTACGCGGAACTCGTCGACTTCTACCGCTCTGTCGATATGAACTACCTTTACGCTGCGTCGCAGGACGTCGCGACCGCGGTCGAGAAAGCCGTTCAGGATCTGCAAGCCGTTTCGGGGGACGAAAAGTTCGGCTTCCAAATTGATACATCTTGGGGTCAGATAGTCCTCAGCGGAGGTGGGGATTCGACTCGCGACTGCAAGGAAACGCTGCTATGCATCGACACCGGTGGCGACGATGTCTACTACGGCGCGGCCTCGAACGACTCGGTCTCGAACTGGCTCAGTGTCTGCATCGACACAAATGGCAACGACCAGTACGTCGACGACAGGGCGCTCCTCGACAAAGGCGTCGCCGACTGGGACGGCCGAAAGAACGGGCAGTCGCTGCCAGGAACGGGCAGCGCGACGTTCGGGCTCAGTTACCTCTGGGACAGCCGCGGCTCGGATCTCTATCGCACTCACAAGTCCGGCATCGGTTCGGCCTCGTTCGGCGTCGCGATGGTCGTGGACAAGGAAGGCGACGACGTCTACGACTGCTACGCGAACGCGGAGGGCTACGGAATGTTCGGCGTCGGGGTCCTCGAGGACGAGGCGGGCAACGACAAGTACGCGGGGTTCACCCAGGTGCAAGGGATCGGCATGACCGCAGGCGTCGGCGCGCTGATCGACAGGACCGGCAACGACACTTACTCGGCCAACGACACGGTCATCGACTTTCCGTCGCCCCAGTCCGACAAGCACAACGTCAGCATGGCGCAGGGCGCTGGCTTCGGAGTGCGCAGCGACTACCTGACCGGCCACAGCCTCAGCGGCGGTATCGGCATTCTGTACGATCAGGCGGGAGACGACAGTTACGACTGCGGCGTCTTCGGCCAAGGCACCGGCTATTGGCAGAGCGCGGGGATCCTCTGGGACGATTCCGGCACCGACAAGTACCACGGAATGTGGTACGTGCAGGGCGCGGCGGCGCACTACGCCGTCGGCTACCTCGAGGATCTCAAAGGCGACGACACCTACGTCGCAGAGATGAACATGGCGCAGGGCGCCGGCCACGACTTCAGCATCGGTTACCTGCTCGATCACGAGGGCAGCGATTCGTATCAAGCGCCCAACCTCTCGCTCGGCGCGGGCAACGCGAACGGGATCGGCGTGTTCGTTGACTTCGCGGGGGACGACACGTACACTTCCTCCGGGCTCACTCTCGGCAAGGCGAGCGAATCGGCCAAAGGGTCGATGCGTGAACGCGCCCTCTGCCTGGGGGTCTTCCTGGACCTCGGTGGAAACGACAAGTATCCAGCCTCTGCAAAGTGGGCGAAAAACGGCGCGAGGGTCGCCAATTGGACCGACAAGGGGCCCTATGCGGCCGAGAGCCAGGTCGGCGTTTTTTGGGACGGTGAGTCCCGGTAGACTCAATGCCGAATGATCCCGCTCCGCGATAACCTCTATTCGCGCAACAAGCCGATCGTTACGTGGACCCTGATCGCACTGAACGTCCTCATCTTCTTCTGGGACAGGCAGTGGTCTTGGAACGGGATGAGCGTCGTATTTTCAGACTTGGTGATGCGCCCCACAGAGGTGATCCGGGCCCTTCACGGCAATGGCGACTTGCTCGAAGTTGGCAAGGTCTTCACGAGCATGTGGCTGCACGTCAATGCAATGCACCTGATTGGAAACATGCTGTTCCTGTTTGCGTTTGGTGAGAACGTCGAGGCGGCACTGGGCGGTCTCCGGTTCGCGCTCTACTATCTCTTTTGGGGGATCGTCGCGGGCGCGACGCACATCTTCGTCAACCCAGGCTCTTCTGCTGCGACCCTCGGCGCGTCAGGAGCGATCGGCGGTGTCCTCGGGTGTTATTTCCTGCTCTTTCCCGGTAACAAGGTGCAGATCGTGGTTCCTCCGTTCATCT
>DATLWQ010000283.1:0-2540 GCA_035576225.1 Fimbriimonadaceae bacterium
CTGCGAAGCCAGAGCCCCGTGATAGAACGACTCGCCCTCGGTCTCCGCGATGTCCTGCAGCGTCCGCGCGTGGTCGGGCAGATGGATCGTCTGCCCAGCCGCAGGCGGCGCGCCGTCAAACATAAACGTGGAGTTCCAAGCGGGGAACTCGGTAAACGCAGTAGCCGCCCGCGCCCACACAGCCGCCGTCACCGGCGAAACCGCGTAACCGTCCTCCGCGTATCGCACCGCTGCGTCGAACAGTTCAGAAAACGGCATGCGCCCGAACCGCCGTGAACACTGCGCCCACGCGTCGACCGCGCCCGGCACTGTCACAGGGCCCCAGCCCCTCCGCGGCATCGAGGAGAGCCCGGCGAACTTGTCCGCCTTCCAACCCATCGGCGAACGACCGCTGCCGTTGAAGCCGTGCAATGCGCCCTCAGCCCACACCAGTGCAAAGGCGTCCGAGCCGATCCCGTTCGAGGTCGGCTCCACCACCGTCAGCGCGATCGCGGTCGAGAGCGCGGCGTCCATGGCGTTCCCCCCGCGGCGCATTGCTTCCAGCCCCGCGCTGGCGGCCAGAGGCTGCGAGGTCGCCACCACGTTGCGCGCGAACACGGGCATCCTCTGGGACACGTAAGGATACGAGGTGAAGTCGATCTTAGGCACTTATAGTGAGAGGATACCGGCCCGATCCCGGTTCAAAGAGGCCCCTCGCAAGTAGAATCGCACTCTGCGGAATGGATCAAGAGCGCGAGTGCACCTATGACCCGTTGATCGAACTGATGCGTCTGTTCGAGAACGTGAAGGCGGTCGACACGTCGGTCGACCCGTTCGAGGGCCTCAGCACCGAGGACGCGCTCAAAAAGCACATCGTCGACGGCATCAAGAAGGGGCTGGACGACCACCTCGACACGGCGATGCAGACCCACCCGCCGCTGCACATCATCAACGAGATCCTCCTCGACGGCATGAAGACCGTCGGCGAACTGTTCGGGGCAGGGAAGATGCAACTGCCTTTCGTGCTGCAGAGCGCCGAGGTGATGAAGGCCGCAGTCGCCCACCTGGAGCCGCACATGGAGAAGGTCGAGGGTTCGGAGAAGGGTTCGATCCTGCTCGCCACCGTCGCCGGAGACGTGCACGACATCGGCAAGAACCTGGTCGACATCATCCTGACCAACAACGGCTACCGCGTGGTCAACATCGGCATCAAACAGCCGATCAACTCGATCCTGGAAAAGGCACAGGAGCACAAGTGCGAGGTGATCGGCCTGAGCGGGCTGCTCGTCAAGAGCACGCTTGTCATGCGCGACAACCTGGTCGAGATGAACAACCGAAAGGTCTCGTCGTTCCCGGTCATCCTCGGCGGCGCGGCGCTCACGCGCGCCTATGTCGAGCAGGATCTGCGCGAGATCTACGAGGGCAACGTCTACTACGCACAGGACGCCTTCGAGGGACTGCGGTTGATGGGAGAAATCCGCACCCCCTCCCTAACCATGGCGCGGGACGACCTCTCCACAGGAGAGGATCGTCGCGGCCAATCCCAAGGGGGAGGGAACGATGAAAGGCCCCATCTCGACCAAGAACTCGACGAGCCAATCCAGCGCCGCGTCGCCTCGCACCGCACCGACGTCCTCGACCCCGCGCTCTACGTCTTCGACGGAACCAAGAGCGATACGGACGAAGTCGAAAAGATCCCCAACCTCCCGTTCTACGGCGCGAAGCGCCACACGAAGTTCGACAACTTCGAACTGTTCAAGTTCATCAACCCGATCGCGCTGTGGCGCGGCCAGTGGCAGTACCGCAAGCCGGAGGGGATGTCCAACCCCGACTTCGCGCAGTGGCTGGAGGACAACGTCCGCCCGGTCTTCGAGGAAAAGCAGAAGGAACTCGTGCCGCTGATCAAGCCGGCGGTCAAGTGGGGCTACTTCTGGTGCCGCAGCGAGGGCAACGACCTCGTGGTCCTCCAGGACGACCAGACGACCGAGAGAACGCGCTTCACCTTCCCCAGACAAAGAGACATGAAGCGGCTGTGCATCAGCGACTTCTTCCGGCCCGACCTCGACGTCGTGGGCTTCCACATCGTCACGATCGGCGCGGCGATCAGCGAATACGAGAGGGAACAGTTCGCCGCCGGCGACTACCAGCAGTACCTCTACACGCACGGCATGGGGGTCGAGACGGCCGAGGCGCTCGCGGAGTACTGGCACAAGATCGTGCGGCAGGAACTGGGGATCGACGACCAGGAGCCCGAGGACATGCGGCTGCTGTTCAGCGCGAAGTACCACGGCGCGCGCTACTCGTTCGGCTATCCGGCGTGCCCGAACCTCGAGGACCAGCGCCAACTCATGGAACTGCTCCAGCCCGCCGACATCGGCATCTCACTGACCGAGGAGTTCATGCTCGAACCGGAGCAGTCCACCTCCGCGATCATCGTCCACCACCCCGCCGCGCGCTACTTCAACGTGCGGTGAGCCGTAGCTGGGTGGAGGATCGGATTTGTCCCCGACCTTATGGGTGTCCGCGCCCAGGTACCCTGACCATTCACCATCAATCGGAGT
>DATLWQ010000284.1:0-7281 GCA_035576225.1 Fimbriimonadaceae bacterium
TACGACGATCGTAGCGAGCAGCCAGGCCCTTTTCCCTTGTCCCATGATCTACGTCTCCGCTCAAACTGTCTGACGCACTCGGCGCGATCGAGAGTTCGATTTCGCAGTAAGTGGAACTACATTACCGCGTCAAGGCCGACAACAAACCCGTCCAGGTCTCTCGCGCGTCGAATTGCCAACTTTACCCCCTCCATAAACGAAAGCCTGCTCAGAGGGTCGCACCGGATCGTCAGTACCCCACCCTCCCCGCCGTGCACGACCGCTTAGTGCGCGATTGAGCCCGTGGTGCAAAGCCACTCAATCCGACGTGGTTGCGTCCTGCCGAAGGTAGGCGGCGCAACCGCGCACGCTTTCAGGGCAAGAATCTAGCCAGAAATCCACAAAACGGCTTGACCAGGGTCAGAGGGGCTCGTATAGGCGATTCCACCGATGTAGGTCGTCGACCCGGAGTGCCCTATGCAAGTCGCAATTGATGACTTGTACATCGCAGGAAGGAACACTTGAAGGTCGATGATCTTGGAAGTCGAATCGAATGGCCCCACCCATATCACCGCGGACTGACCGGAAGAGTCGAAGTCGAACCAGCCGACCACGTCTTGCCCTTCAATGGCGAGGGCCATTGAGCCTCCAGCGACAAGTGGGTGCATGTTGACCCACGACGAGGCGGTTCCAGACCACCTGCCCGCCTCTACGGTGTTACCAAACGTCGCGTAACCGACTTCCACGCCGTTGGAGACTCCGCGTGCTTCTGACGCCCCGGTAGAGTCCAGGGGCGTTAAGTCAATCCAGGAAGCCGAGTTTCCGAACCACAGCCCCGCCCTTCTGCCGATTGCGCCGAATACAGCAGATCCCACCTGTTGGCTGCCGTCCGTGCCATAGGCCACAGAAGAAGTCGCCCCAGACGGGTTGAGGTTGACGGCGGAGGCGGCCGAACCGGACCAAAGCATTGAGACGGTTCCAGAACTGAACGTCGACGATCCGACCTGTACGTTGCCGGCCACGGCGTTGACTGTCCCTGCCAGGGAGCCGGAAGCGCTCAAATCGACTTTGGTTCCTGGTGGTTCGATGTAGAGGAAAGGAGTGCCGGACGCTGTTTGCCCGACTATGCTGCTTCCGTTAGCTCCGAGAATCTGTCCTGACCCACCAATCTTGGCTGAATAATCTGTCCATGTCGGCGTTGTTCCTGGCCAGACTGCAGGAGCCGGAATCAAGGATTGGGACACAAACCCCACGGCCTTCCCGTTCCAGATAGCATTGACTGCTGACCTATCTGCGCCGGCAGGATGCAAGACTACGGTCTGTCCAGATCCGCCGCCCGACACAACGACCGTTGCGGTCTCGGAAACGGCGGGGTCGTTGATGCTTGTTGCACGCACGTGGTACGTCCCACTTACCGCCGGAGCGATATAGAGTCCGTTGCCATTGATTTTGCCTCCGTTGCTCTCGTCAATCCCCCACAGGACAGATCCGCCTCCGGCGACAGATGCCTTAAACTCTTGGAGCTGCCCGGGTGCCAGCGTAACGCTGCTGGGCGAGACCCCTACCGTCGTACTGCTCTCGACGGTGACGTCCAGTGAATCTGTCAATGTAGTCCCCTTCAGTCTTGCAGTGATCTTAGAAGTGCCGAGTTTGAGCGGGATTGCGAGCCCCGTGTCGACGTCGACGTACAGTATCTGCCCGGCGGAACTTGTCCATTCAAAGCCACTGCCGGAAAAAAGCGTCAGCCCGTTCGCATCGCGCGCGTGCGCGGTGAACTGCACGGTCGTATCCGTCGATGAAACGGTCGACGGGCCCTCGATGACAATGTCGCTGACGGCCGTCTGCAAGTTGGCGGACACGTCAATGACGACGTGGCTATTCGCGGTCACGAACGCTGATCGTGTTGTGCTGCCGACCACAGTGCCGCTTGTGACCGCCCGCGCGACGATTCGGTAGGGTGCCGAACTGGGCTGGAGGTTTTGCATCAGCATGGACGCCGATGTCCTCGTCAGATTGAAGGTCTGAGGCGTACCAATAGGCAGATCGACGCCGTTAGGCGGCGTCACTGCGACTTCGACCGTATCGGCGTACCCAGGGATAATTCTCGTCGCAGGAGCGAAGACCGCGTCTATCTGGATCTCTCCTAAGGACTTGCTAGTGTCTGCTCCACTCGATCCGCTACCACCTGCGCACCCCCAGGCAAACAGGAGCCCCAGCACGCTCCAGCCCGTCCAATAAGCCGCTCTCATTTTCACCTCTACTTTCAAACAAAGCCCCCGGGATCACCCCGATGCCCTTCATATTATACAAGCGCGTCACATCAACGCGTCCAAACCTACAAAAAACCCGTCCAGGTCTCTCACGCGCCGGATCGCGAGTTTCACCCCTTCCATAAAGGAGAGCCGGTTCAAGGAATCGTGACGGATCGTCAGCACCTCACCCTCTCCACCGAACATCACGGCCTGGTGCGCGACCAGGCCCGGTAGCCGCACAGAGTGCACCGGCACGTCCTCGACCACGGCGCCCCGCGCACAGTCAAACTTCACGACCTGAGTTGGATCAGGGTTGCGCTCCTTCTTTCGTGCCGAAGCGATCAGTTCCGCGGTCCTGATCCCCGTGCCGGAAGGAGCGTCCGCCTTTTTGTCGTGGTGCATTTCGATAACCTCCGCGTTGGGCAGCCACTTCGCCGCCTCCGAAGCGAAGCGCATCATCAGCACCGCGCCGATCGCGAAGTTCGGAACGAGGACCCCCCCCACTTGGCCCTCACGGCAGGCGCCAGCGACCTCGTCCTGCTGAGCGGCCGATAGCCCGCTCGCGCCTATGACGGGCGCGACGCCAGAGCGCGCCGCGATGCACGCGTGCTTGGTCGCGCTGTCGGCGTGCGTGAACTCGAGCAAGACGTCACAGTCAGTCAAAGGGTCGGGCAGCGACGAAACGTCGCCCGATTTGTCGACTGCCAGAGCGACGCTCATCTCCGGGTCGGCTTCTATAGCGCGCACCGACTCCGATCCCATTCGACCGAGTGCGCCCACAACGCAGACGCGGATCAATCTTCGTCCCCCGGCGGGAGGTCAGTGCGCTCTAAGGTGAGCGTACCGCTGGGAGTCTGCTGCACCGACTTGTACGGCATGCCGAACTCGTCGACGTAGAAGTTGACGTCTTTGCCGATGCTGATCCGGTACGCGTCCACTGTCTTTTCTCCGACCTTGAGCCTTGCCGTCCCTTCGTACTTGACTTCCTGCTTGACCCACTTGCCCTGATCGAGCGAGAACTCCCAAAACGTCGACTTGCTGCCCTTGTCGGGCGGGTTGCCGAAGAACCAGAACTGGCTCTCGTCCGCGATCGTCGCGCCTTCCTCATCGAGTTTGAAGGTTTCAGTCTCGTTGCGCGAGCCCTCGCCGTATGTCACGACCGCCGTGTGCCCCTCGTATCGTAGTGAGATGTTGATGATCTTGTCGCCTTTGGTGATCGTCCGCGTGACGGTGGTCGGGACGCCGCCGTTCGAATACACCCTCTTTTCCGAAATCGTGTACTTATCGTCCCCGTCTTCGACCTCCATCCTTGTCGTGCGCTCCATTCCCTTGCCCGCAACGATCCCACGTGAATACGAGACCTTTCCGTACGGCTTGCCGGCCAGAGTGGCGTTCATGATCACCACGCGCGCGGCGACGCCCTGCGCCATAGGGAGCATGACCAACGCTGCGATCAACATGGGTCAAGTCTACTCGGGCAGCCCCGGCCTAAAACAGCCTCGAACCGTTCTCGACCTCTCTCTCCGGCATGCACAGCACAACGTGGCCCTCTGGGTTCGCGAATCCGGTAACGAGGCACTCGCTGATGAACGGCCCGATCTGCTTGGGAGGGAAGTTGACGACTCCCACGACCTGGCGTCCGACGAGGTCGTCCAGCGAGTAGAGGGCGGTCACCTGTGCGCTCGACCGGAGCACGCCTGCTACGCCAAAGTCCACCCACAGTTTGTAGGCTGGCTTTCGTGCCTCGGGGAACTCTTCTGCGCGAACGATAGTGCCCACGCGCACCTCGACTTTTTCAAAGTCGTCCCAGGAGATCATACGCCGGCGAGTTTTCGGTAAGTGGCGATGACGCGCTGAACGTAGGCCATCGTGTCTGGGTAGGGAGGTACTCCACCGTACTTTTTGACCGCGCCAGATCCTGCGTTGTACGCAGCGAGCGCAAGCGACAGTTGCTGATAAGTCGAACCCGCGTCAGCGCCCTCTCTGTCCAAATGGCCGCGGAGCGTCCGCACCGTGCCATAGATGTTCGCCTCGATATCGTAAGGATCGGCGATCCCCAGCGACCGCGAAGTCTCCGGCATCAACTGTCCGAGCCCTTGGGCCCCTGCGGAACTTGTAGACATTGGGTCGAAGCCGCTCTCGTTCTTGATGAGGGCCATCACCAGCCGCGCGTCGACGCCGTATTGCGACGAGTAGGCTAGCACGCACTCCGCGATGAATCTCGCCTGCCCAGCAGAGAGGTTCTTGTTGTTCTTCTGGACGATCGCCGCATAGTCCGGCACGAGCGCTGCGATCTTGTCGGTAATCGTTTTGTCGTTGACGCCCATCTGGAACGTCAGCGAGGGAAGTTTGTGGCTCTCGTCGATCTTCTGCTGCTCTTCCGCCTTCTGCTGCAGTTCGACCTGCTTGCGGTAGTCCGCCTCGTCCTGCAGCCTTTTCTCGAGGTTGACTGCATCCTGCTCTGTGATGGAAACAATAAGTGTGAGCGACGGCGATCCGCCGTTCTGTCCGGGCTTCGCATTGACTATGAAGCGTCCATCGGAAGCGCCCACTGCGACCCATTGCGGCACAGAAGGCGCATCTACGACGAAACTTGACTTCCCGATCTTGACGATCAGTGTCGCCGTGCCGTCCTGGCTCGTCATCGAGCCCGACACTTTCCCGGAGACTTCCACGACGGTCTCTTTGTCGAGCGACATCAAGCCTTCATATGAGGTCGTACCGATAATGCCGTTTTCCTGGCGGGCGGCAGCGAAGTCGTCAAGGGGGCCAGCCGCGACGATGCTGGTCAGCAACGCCGCCGCAGTGAGTAACGTGAAGCACCGAAACATGGAACTACAGACCCTCATTATACAACCGAAAATCTGGCGGACAGACAGGGATTCGAACCCTGGAAAAGGCTATCGCCTTTTACCCACTTAGCAGGCGGGCGCTTTCGACCACTCAGCCATCTGTCCGTAGGCACAAATGATACCATGGAGAGCCTAGCCGCCCTATGTGGAAAAACCCAGTACTCTCACGGGCCGCAGCCTCCTAAAGATGCCAGTCTGGCGCCCCGATATTTGTATTGGTTCGCCCATGGTCCTTACGGGGTGCGCCCAAGAATTCAATCCAAGGACACAACGCAACCGCAACAAAGCAAGTCGGCGAAAGCAGACAACGGGTATTGGGCGCCACTCGACCGAGGGGCGCCTTTTTTTCTTGCCATAATTGCCCCATGCTCCTGCAAGGCAAGAAGGGCCTCGTCCTCAATGTCACCAACAAGAACAGCATCGGCTGGGCGTGCGCAGAAGCGGCAGCACAACATGGCGCGGTGGTAGGGGTCGGCGCACAGAACGAGCGCATGCTGGAGCGCGTGAAGAAACTGACAGACGAGCACGAAGCGATGTATCCGCTCACCGTGGACTTTAGCGACGACTCGCAACTCGACACGCTTGCTTCGCACGTGCAGGAGGAGTTCGGCAAGATCGACTTTCTCGTCCACTCGGCGGCCTATGCCCTGCGCGAAGACCTTGAGGGGCGCTTCATCGAGACCTCTCGCGAGGGCTTCGCGACGGCCCTCGACGTCTCTTGCTACTCGCTCGTAGCACTGTGCCGAGTTCTCGAGCCGCATTTCAACGAGGACGCCAGCGTGATGTGCATGTCCTACCTCGGCTCCACGCGCGCCGTCGGCAACTACAACGTGATGGGAGTCGCCAAAGCCGCCCTAGAGTCCTCCGTCCGCTACCTCGCCCAAGACCTCGGGGTCAAGGGAATCCGAGTCAACACCATCAGCCCCGGCCCGATGAACACCGTAGCGGCGCGCGGCGTCAAAGGCCTGCTCGGCATGATCGAATACGTCCAACAGCGCGCCCCGCTCAAACGTGAATTTGGGCAGCAGGAGGTCGCTGGAACCGCCGTCTATCTCATGTCCGATCTCAGCAAGGGCGTAAGCGGCCAGGTCATCTTCGTCGACAGCGGATACAACACCGTCGGTATGTGACCTTGCGTGTACTCACTGTCCCAAACTGGTCGTTCGGAAGAGACACGAGGCTCCTCCGTCTATTTGAAGAGCGGCTCAACGAGCCTGGTCTCACGGTCCACTACCTGCAGTCCGATGTCGACCATAACAGGACGGTCAGCGCGTTCAGCGGCGAGCAGGAAGTCATCAAGAGCGCACTGCTCGATCTGTGCGCGCTCGCGTTTCCTAGCATCGACCTCAACCGCCATGTCGGTGTCCACCCGCGCATCGGCGCACTTGACGTCTGTCCGTTCGTGCCTCTCGGGCGCGTCAAGCCAAAGGAGTTCAAGGCTTGGATCGAGGACTTCGGCGTGGAGATCGCAGAGAAGTTCGACTTGCCAGTGTTCCTTTATGAAAAGTCCGAGCGTGGCCGACACGAGGCGGATCTCCCTGCCTTGCGAAAAGGAGGCTTCGGTGCGCTCTTGGAGAGGGAGTTGCACCCCGATTTCGGACCCCCAGAGGCACACAGGCGCCTCGGCGCAACCGTCACCGGCTGGCGCGACCCGCTGATCGCCATGAACATTGACCTCGCTGAACCAGACCCGTCGACGGCACGAGCGCTTGCCAAGACGATTCGGCAGGAAAGGAGGGAGGGCGACCCGCGCTTTCTCGGTGTGCGAGCCCTCGGTCTGCCACTCCCGTCGCGCCAGCAGTCCCAGATCAGCATGAACGTGACCCTCCCAGACATCACTCCGGTCGATCCCATCATCGAATGGGTCTATGAACAATGCGTCGCGCGGGGGGTGCGCGTCATCGGACCCGAGTTGGTAGGCGTCCTGCGTGACGTCGATGCCGAGAACACGACCCGGCTCCCCTTCCGTCCCGAACAGGTGGTGGCGACGCGTTGAGTACTTACGATATCGGTTTCCTGGGCGGCGGGCAGCTCGCTCGAATGTCGATCCAGGTTGCGCAGCGCATGGGGCTCAAGTGCCTTTCGCTGGATCCGGGGGAAGTGACACCTGCATCGCAGATCGCAGACAACCTTGTCGGTGCCCTTGACGATGTGGCTCAGGTGGAGCGCGTCTTCAGATCGTGCCGGTTTGTAACGCT
>DATLWQ010000285.1:0-7775 GCA_035576225.1 Fimbriimonadaceae bacterium
GCGAGTCAACAAAGCCCGTGCTCGACCACTACGAAAAGAAGGGACTCCTCCAACGCGTCGACGGGACGCGCCCGACCGAAGAGGTGTTCTCAGACATGATCGGAGGGCTGGTCGTCTGATCATCTTGAAGAAAGAGTCCGAAATCGCCCTGATGCGCGAGGCGGGCAAGGTGCTTGCCCGCACCATGAAGGAGGTCTCCGGCACGATCGTCGCCGGCAAGAGCACCCTCATCGGGCTCGACCAACTGGCCGAGAGGCTGATCGTCGAAGCGGGATGCGTCCCAAGTTTCAAGGGCTATCGCGGCTACCCGGCTGCGACCTGCATCAGCGTCAACGAGGTCGTCATCCACGGCATCCCCAACGACTACGTCCTCAAAGAGGGCGACATCGTCGACCTCGACTTCGGCGTCATCAAGGACGGCTGGCACGCCGACAGCGCCTGGACTTTCGCCGTAGGAGAGGCGAGCGACTCGGCCAAGCGGCTGATGAACGTCGCCAGAGAGAGCCTCTTCCAAGGCATCGCTAAGGCCAAGGTCGGCAACCGCCTCGGCGACATCGGATCGACGATCCAAAAGTACGTCGAGGGCAGCGGCTATTCCGTCGTCCGCGAGATGGTTGGGCACGGCATCGGTCAGAGCCTCCACGAGGAGCCCAACGTCCCCAACTTCGGCAGGCCTGGCACCGGCCTCAGGCTCAAAGAGGGCATGACCTTCTGCATCGAGCCCATGGTCAACGAGGGCACGCACAAGGTCAAGACCCTGGCGGACGGCTGGACCCTCGTTACCGCAGACGGTAGACTCTCCGCACACTATGAGCACACGGTGGCGGTCACCAAGGGCGGCCCCGTGCTCCTGACGGTCGAGTGACCGTCCCGGACCAAGAAGATTTATGGCAGGATATCGAGGAGGCGGCGGTAGGCGCGGCGGACGAGGGGGAAACCGCGGTTATCGCGGCCAGAAGTCCAAGAACGACACGGGTGCCGAGAAGGAAGAAGGCATCGAACTGGAGGGTGTCGTCGTCGAGAAACTCCCGAACACCCAGTTCAAGGTCAAACTCGACGAGACCGATACCGAGATCCTCGCCTACCTGAGCGGAAAAATGCGCAAGCACTGGATCCGCATCCTAACTGGAGACCGTGTCAAGGTCCTCGTCTCTCCCTACGATCTGACCCGTGCCAGGATCGTCTACAGGTTCAAAAACTAGCCCCCAAGGCCAGCCGGGGCAGGTTCAAGGGCCGAGTCTGAGGGGACCAGGGTCCTCTGGTGGACTTGCAGGGGTCTCCCTTGGTATAATTCGACCTTGCGCCAGGCAAGTTCGCGCCTGGCCCCATCGAGCCTGTGTCTAGGTTAGAGACGCCGTTGTGGACGACAAAGATTCGCCCAGCCTTGGAGCCAAAGAAAATGAAAGTACGAGCCAGTGTCAAGAAGATTTGCGATAAGTGCAAGATCATCAAGCGCAAAGGCGTCGTGCGCGTCCTTTGCACCAACCCCAAGCACAAGCAGCGGCAAGGCTAGGAGAACAGACGATTTATGGCGCGTATTGCCGGTGTAGACCTTCCTAGGGACAAACAAGTCCTCTATGCGATCCAGAGCATCTTCGGGGTCGGCCCTAAGACGGCGGCCGAGATCGTCGAGAAGTCGGGGATCGACCCGACCGTCAGGATCAAGGACCTGAGCGAGGAGCAGATCGGCCAGTTGCGCTCGATAATTGACGCCGACTACCAGGTCGAGGGCGACCTGCGGCGAGAGATCTACTCCAACGTCCGCAGGCTCATGGAGATCGGCTCGTACCGCGGACTTCGCCACAGGCGCGGGCTCCCCACGCGGGGCCAACGCACCCGAAGCAACGCGCGAACCCGAAAGGGCAAGCCGAAGACCGTCGCCGGGAAGAAGAAGGCCGCCAAGTAAGGACTCTCAATGGCTAGGAAGTCGACAACCCGAGGAAAACAGAAGGAAAAGCGCCAGGTCGCGCACGGCCAGGCCCACATCCACGCCACCTTCAATAACACGATCATCTCCATTTGCGACGCGCAGGGGAACGTCCTGTGCTGGTCCAGCGCGGGCCACGTCAACTTCAAGGGAAGCCGCAAAGGCACACCGTTCGCCGCGCAGCTCGCCGCCGAGGACTGCGCCAAGAAGGCGAGCGCCCACGGCGTCAGCAGCATCGACGTCTACATCACCGGGCCAGGAGCGGGCAGGGAGACCGCAGTCCGGTCCCTCAGCGCCAACGGCCTCAACGTCAAGTCGATCCGCGACGTGACCCCAGTGCCGCACAACGGGTGTCGCCCGCCCAAGAAGCGCCGAGTCTAGAGCCCACCAAACAAAACCATGCCTTATATCCAGACCCTAGAATCGTCGACTGAATATTCCAAGTTCGTCTTGGAGCCGCTGGAGCGCGGGTTCGGCCAGACGATCGGCAACGCGCTGCGCCGCGTCATGCTCAGTTCCATCTACGGCGCCGCCCCCGTCGCCGTCAAGATAGACAAGGTCCTCCACGAGTTCGCGCCCATCCCCGGCGCCAAGGAGGACACTACCGAGTTTCTGCTCAACCTGAAAGACCTCTCCATCAAGATGGACTTCGAGGACACCCCGCCCGAAGAGGTCGTTCTGAAGATCGACGTCAACGGCCCCGGCCGAGTCACCGGCGCCGACGTCGTATGCCCTGAGGGCATCGAGATCGTCAACCCCGAGTGCTACCTCGCCACCCTCAGCAACAAGTCCTCTTCGCTCAATGCGGAGGTCTACGTCGGCTTCGGCACAGGCTACGTCCTGCCAGAGCGGCAGGAGAAGTACAAGGGAATGATCGGGATCATCCCGACCGGCTCGCAGTTCACGCCCGTGCGCAAGGTCAACTACATCGTCGAGCAGACGCGCGTCGGCATGCGGACCGACTACGAGCGGCTCGTGATCGAGGTCTGGACCAACGGCGCGGTAGGGCCCAACGACGCGGTCACCCAGGCAGCCCACATCCTCGACAAGTACTTCAAGATGTTCTTCGACCTCGGCCGCGCCGGGATCATGATGGAGACCGAGGAGGAAGAGGCGCTCCCCGCCGAACTCGCCCACATCCCCGAGACCAAGATTGAGGAGATGGAGTTCTCGCAGCGCACCTTCAACTGCCTGCGCAGGGCCGGCATCCTCAACCTTCGGCAGCTCGCCGTCGCCAACGAGGCCGAACTCAACAGCATCCGCGGCTTTGGCAAGAAGTCGCTCAACGAGGTCCGCGACAAACTTGCGGAATACGACATCGAACTCAAGTCCGCCAAAGGCAGCTTCGTCGGAGTCGACCTGCTCGATGACGACATGGGCGACGAGGATTTTTGACGGAGTAACTCATGAGGCACAAAGTCGACCGTAGAAAACTGGGTCTGCCCAGCGACCAGCGCAAGGCGCTGCTCACCAACCTGGCACGCCAGTTCGTGCGCCACGGATACGTGCACACCACGCTCGGCAGGGCCAAGGATCTGCGCCGCATCGTTGAAAAACTCATCACGCTCGGCAAACAGGATTCCGTCCAGTCTAGGCGCGAGGCGCGCAAGATTCTCGTCGGGCACTCGGGCAGCACTTCGCAGCCGCGCGAACTCGCCGGAAAGTCCACGATCGAGAAGATGGATATCCTCCAGGCGCGCAGCCTCATCAACGGCGAGGACCTCGTCGCGCACCTTTTCGACAACGTCGCGCCGAGGTTCGCCGATCGAAACGGCGGCTATACGAGGCTGACCAGGACCGGTGTCCGCCGCGGGGACGCCGCGCCGACGGCAGTCCTGGAACTTGTCGACTAAAAACAGAATCAAGTTCGTCGTCGCGTACGACGGTTCAGAGTTTCGCGGCTGGGCGCCGCAGCGTGGACAGAGGACTGTCCACGGCACATTGACAGAGGCAGTTCGCCAGGTCTCGGGCGAGGATTGCGAGATCTACGGTGCAAGCCGGACAGACAGCGGGGCGAACGCCCTCGGCCAAGTCTGCCACTTCGACTGCGAGGCGCCGATCCCAGTGGAGCGGTGGCCGAAGGCGGTCAACCAGGTGCTCCCAAAGGACGTGAGCGTACTGAGCGCACGCCAGGTGCCAGGCGACTTCAACAGCCGCTTCTGGGCCGACAGGAGGTGGTACCGGTACAGGATCATGACCGGCGAGCGAGATCCGCTCAGATCGCGCTACGCGTTCCACTATTCGGCGGTCAAACTCGACGTGGCGGCCATGCAGAGAGCGGCCAAGGACTTCGTGGGGACCCACGACTTCCTCGCCTTCAGCCAACTCGTCCGGCCGGGGACGAACACCGTGCGGCAGATCCACGAGTTCACGGTCCGAAACGTCAAGGACGAGGTCTGGATCGACGTCACGGGAAGCGCGTTCGTCCGGGGAATGATGCGCCGTATGAGCGGCGCGCTCTGGGAGATAGGGCGCGGCGCGAGAGGGCCAGAGGACGTCGCCAGACTCTTGCAAAAGCGCAAGAAGAGCGAGATCAAATGGCCGACGGTTCTGCCCGCTTGCGGGCTGAGCCTGATGAAGGTCTTCTACGGCCGGCACCCCAGCGACCACAGGGGCCGCCACGAAGACGACGACGAATAACGAGATTTGAACGACAGGACAACGGAATGAACAGAACGACCACGGCAAAGCCGGATACGATAACGCGGGAGTGGCATCTAGTCGATGCCACGAACCAGCCCATTGGTCGCCTCGCCGCACAGGTGGCGCAGGTGATCAGGGGCAAGCACAAGCCCACGTTCACACCGAACATGGACTGTGGCGACTTTGTGGTCGTCGTCAACGCGTCCAAGGCGGTCTGGACCGGCACCAAGGGCAAAGAACTCGTCTACCGGCACTCAGGATGGCCCGGGGGCCTCAAGAGTACGTCGCGCGAGGACTTCCTGGCCGAACAGCCCGAGGAACTCATTCGCAAGGTCGTCTGGGGGATGCTGCCCAAGGGCGCGCTCGGAAAGGACATGATCAAGAAACTGAAGGTTTACGCGGGTGAGGAGCACCCGCACGCCGCTCAGGGCCCCAAGCCCATGAGCGTCTCAAAGAAGTAGGACTAGCATGGCGAGAAAGAAGGTTTCCACCAACTACGCGACCGGCCGACGCAAGTGCGCCGTCGCTCGCGTGTGGCTCGAGCCCGGCGAGGGCAAGATCCTGGTCAACGGGCGGGAGTTCCGCGACTACTTCCGCAGGCCCGTTCTAGAGATACTCGTCGAAAGCCCGATCAAGCACATCGCCATGGAAGGCAAGTACGACGTCAACGCAAAGGTGGTCGGCGGAGGGATGAGCGGCCAGGCCGGTGCCGTCAAACTCGGCATCTCTCGCGCGTTCCTGCAGGTCGACGAGGCCTTCCGTAAGCAACTGCGCAGCGGCGGCTTTCTCACCCGCGACGCCAGGGTCAAAGAGCGCAAGAAGTACGGTCGTAAGAAGGCGCGCCGCGGCTTCCAGTTCGTCAAGCGCTGATCCGTCAGTCTTAAGTTCCCTCCCCCCTGGGGGAGGGTGAGGGAGGGGGTGGCCGCCCGAATCCGGCAATGAGAGGATGCCGGCCCTTGCATCCTAGCCGACCGACTTTCAGTAGACTCAACACGCGACTGGCTATGAGTAAGACCGCCGAGACTCCGCTCTGGAGGCAGCCTGGACTTGTCAGCCTGCTGGCGATCGCACTGCTCGCCGAGCTCGCCTACGCGGTCCTCAACATCTCGGCAATGCCGGTCTATCTCAAGAACGACCGGGGCTTCCCAGAAGGCACGATCGCCCTCATCGTCGCGACCTTCCTTTTCAGCGAAGCGGTGTTCAAGGGTCCGATGGGATGGATGGCAGACCGCTTCGGCCGCAAGCGCATGGTCGTCCTCGGCCCAGTGCTCACCGTCTTCACTGCCGTTGGATCGCTCTTCGTGCCCCGCGGCATCGGCGACCTCGAGGTCTACGTCTTCTTCGCACTGCGCGTTGTCGACGGGCTGGCCGTCGCCATGATTTGGCCTGCCGCCTTCGCCCTCGTCGGCGAAACGGTCGGCGAGTCGCAGAAGCAGGAGGCGATGTCCCTGCTCAACATGTGCTACCTGGGCGGAGTGGCGCTCGCGCTCCTCGTCGGCGGAATCGCCGACGACCTCTTCGGCCAGTTCACCCAGGCGACCACCGGCCACCACGCGCCCAGCCTCTACCTCGCGTCGTTCCTCTGCGCCGGGATCGCCATATTCTCCTACATCAAACTTCCGTCCGGCCGGGCAATGCGTGAGGCCGCAAGAACTGCCGAGCACGCTACGCTTCGCAAGTGGAGTTTCAAGTCGCAATGGGAGACGGCCAAAAAGATCCCCGGCTACCTCGTTCTCGGCGCAGTCACCTTCATGGGCGTCGGCTTCCCGATCGCCGTTGTCAAACTCTTCGCCCAGGACGAGTTCGACATGAGCGGAACGAAGTTCGGCAGCCTCGTCCTGCCAGCGATGATCGCCATGGCCGCCCTCTCACCGTTCATGAGCAAGTACGGCGAGCGGATCGGCAAGCACAGGGCGGTTCATCTAGGTCTTGCGCTGTGCTCCGTCGGGATGGCCGTGATCGGGCTCGCCGCGTTCCTGCCTGGCTTTCGCAACCTGTTGCTGATCGGCCTCGCAGGCATCCCTGTCGGGCTTGGGTTCCTCCTCACGATCCCAGCTTGGTACGCCAGCGTCAGTGAGATCGACGAGGCCAGCAGGGCCTCCAACATCGGTGCCGTCATGACGTCGCAGGGGCTCGGCGCGATCGTCGGCTCCCTCATTGGTGGCCAGGCCTACCAGCGGTTCCATGGGATCGGGAAGTTCGCGGGAATCAAGGTCGACGCGTCCTTCGCGCACTATTCGCCGTTCGTCGGCTGTGCCGTCTGCGTCATCGCCGGATGGCTGCTCAGTTACTGGCTCCTGCGGCGCTAGTTCGGCGCGTCTCAGGCCCCCAAATGGGCCAAGGTAACCTCGGCTCGGCATGGCGACACGCATTGGAATCAACGGTTTCGGCAGGATCGGCCGTCTCTCCCTCCGCACCATCCTCGAGCGGCACGCCGACAATCTCGAAGTCGTCGCAGTCAACGATCTCGTGCCAGCGGACGTCAACGCCCACCTCTTCAAATACGACACGGTCTATGGCGAGTTCAAAGGTGACGTCGCCGCCAAGGACGGCGCGATCTCCGTTCGGGGCAAGGACGTCAAGGTCTTCGCCGAGCCCGACCCCGCCCAGATTCCATGGGACAGCGTCGGAGCCGAGATCGTCATCGAGAGCACCGGAAGGTTCACAGACGCGACCAAGGCAGTCGCCCACAAGCACGGCTCGGTCAAGAAGGTTCTCATCTCTGCGCCCGCCAAGAACGAGGACGTGACGCTCGTTCTCGGCGTCAACGACGAGATGTACGACCCGAAGAGCCACCACGTCGTCTCAAACGCGAGTTGCACCACCAATGGCCTCGCGCCTGTCGCCAAAGTGCTCCATGAGACCTTCGGGATCGAGAAGGGCCTGCTCACCACGGTCCACGCCTACACCAACAGTCAGGCGACGGTCGATACCGCAAAGAAGGGCCTGCGCGACTCTCGCGCCGCGGCCGAAAACGTTGTGCCCGCCTCCACCGGCGCTGCCAAGGCCGTCGGCCTCGTCATTCCAGAACTCAAGGGCAAGTTCACGGGCATGGCCTTCCGCGTCCCAGTTCCGACCGTGAGTGTCGTCGACTTCACTGCCACGCTCAGCCGCGCCGTGACCGTCGACGAGGTCAACGCCGCGATGAAAAAGTACGCCGACGGGCCCATGAAAGGGATCATGGAGTACTGCGAGATCCCGCTCG
>DATLWQ010000286.1:0-2265 GCA_035576225.1 Fimbriimonadaceae bacterium
GTCTGACCGTCGTAGGCGAACCAGCCCTTGGTCTGAAGGAACCTGACCAACAGGACGCGGGAGAGGAACCTATTGAGGAAGGCGTCTGGCCCCCTCGACTCGACTCTGTGCCGGTACTTTTCGAACAGACGCGAGTAATCGGCGAGGAACGCCTTGGCAAGAGCGTCATTGTCGAAGCACTGCTTCAGAGCGCTCTCACGGTCTGGCCCCTCGCAGACGGACGGCTCGATACGGAGCAGCGCGAGCCGCTCGAGGGCAGAAGGCGCGGGCGCTGAGCGGTCGATACGGAGCGAGTACTTGTCGGGCCCACGGTTCACCGAGAGCGTGACGACCTCACCGCCCTGGTCTGGCTCAACGCGGATGCCGAAGTCCGACTCCTCTCCTGGGGGCAACAACCGGTGGGCGCCGTCAGTCGCGATTGCGTCCTCGCACTTGTGCCAGCCGAGTTCGTCCAAGAACACGCACGCCAGGGCCCTCTCCACAGGGCCTGTCTTAAATGCACGGGCGATTCTCTCAGGCGTCGTTGCCATGGCTGCCCACCGCCTCTCCAACGTACGGGACAACCGAGTTTATCACAGAGGAATACCTGGGGAATCGCTTCGCGGACGTGGATTAACCACGACAGCGAAAGCGACGCCGACCAGTGCTTTTTGGGCTGATGGAAGGCGACGACTAGACAAGCGATCTGCCGCTCCCGGTCTGTCCTCTCCGCCGGGGCGGCTCTTTTTTGTCAGTCCATCAGGCTGCAACAATCCTGCGCCGCGGGTGTGCAGTGTTGCGGGTTTCCGTTCAGGCCCATCCTGTCCGTCTCGACGCTGCTCAGATATTCGGCGACTGCGCTCGCCGTCGTTCCGCGGACGAGCATGCCCGTAACGATGCCTGCATAACTTAGATACTCGCCCTCTGCCATCGGGTAGCCCTTCACGTGGATAGGGTCCCACTTCGTGAGGAGGATGCGCTCCACCTCTGCCATCAACGTTGAATAGATTCTCTTGTACGCCATTGTACGTGCCTCACTCCATCAAGACTATCGTTGTCCCGATTTCGATGCCGACATTGTACGCAAGAGGTATGCCAGGAACAAGGGCGGACGCCCGCTATTTTTTCGTCCACTGCCACAATCGCTTGACGTTCGTAGCGTGCATGGCGTCGGCGTCCGGTGTTTCTACGAGGATCGGTGTGTTCTCAAAGCGCTTGTCTCCGACCAGGCACTGGAAGGCCGTCGCGCCGATCTCGCCGTCGCCCAGGTGCTCGTGCCGGTCCTTGCGGCTCCCAAGAGGGTTTTTGCTGTCGTTGCAGTGGATCGCCTTAATCCGGTCGCATCCAACCAAACGGTCAAACTCTTGGAACGTCTCTTCGTACGCCTTCTTGGTGCGGATGTCGTACCCGGCCGCGAAGATGTGGCAGGTGTCCAGGCACACCGCGAGCCGCTTGTGCCCCTTGAGCAGGTCCAGGATGGTGGCCAGGTGCTCGAACCTGTAGTTCAGGCACGTCCCCTGTCCCGCAGTGGTCTCCATGAGCAGGGTCACGTCGTCCGGGGTCTCCTTGAGGATGCGCTTCGTTGCCTCCGCGACCCTCTTGAGCCCCACCTCCTCGCCCTGCTTGACGTGGGCACCCATGTGCGAGACGACGAACGGGATCCGCAGTTTGGAGCACCGCTCGATCTCTCGCTTGAGTCCCTCGGTGCTCTTCTCCCTGAGTTCGTCTGCGGGAGCAGCCAGGTTGATCAGATAGGAGTCATGGCTCACGATGTGAGTGCCGATGCCGGTCTCCTTGAGCGCCTCGGATAGTTTGGAGACCATATCATCTGTGACCTCCTTGGCCTTCCACATCTGGGGGCTCGAGGTGAAGACCTGGACTGCCGTACAACCGATCGCCTTGCCGTTCCGAACCGCGTTCCACAGCCCGCCCGCGGCGGGCATGTGGGCTCCGATCAGTTTGGCTGGCATGGCGTCTGAGGGTACCTTTGAACCGATGGGCGCCTACTACCCTTGCTTCAAGGCCTACGACGTGCGTGGGCGGGTGCCCGAGGAACTCAACCCCGACCTGGCCTACCGGATCGGACGCGCCTACGCGGACGAGACCGGGGCAAAGAAGGTCGTCGTCGGGCACGACATCCGTCTGAGCGGCCCAGACCTCAGCGACGCGCTCACCATGGGTCTCAACGAAGCAGGCGTAGACGTCACCGACATCGGCCTTGTGGGAACCGAAATGATCTACTTCTCGACGGCCCACTACGGGTTCGACGGCGGCGTGATGATCACG
>DATLWQ010000287.1:0-5672 GCA_035576225.1 Fimbriimonadaceae bacterium
GTGCTCTCCGCGAAACTCCGCAACGGCAAGCGCATCTTCCCGCGCACACCCATCCATCACGCGTTCCAGCACGCTGGCTGGCCAGAGACCCGCGTCGTCTGGATGTTCCACCTCGTCCAAGCGGTCCTCGTCGCCGTGGGCGTCGGCTGGCTATGGAGGCTTGCAGGATGAATGTCTCGGGCAGGCGCTTTGCAATAGCGGGGATGGCCAAGTCGGGCCTCTCTATCGCCAGAGCCGTCAAGCAGTTGGGAGGCAGCGCAACCGTCTTCGACCAAAAGCCCTCCGACAGCCCTGCGATCATTGCGGCGATTGACGAACTGCATTCGATCGACGTCCAAGCCGTTCCCAACTGGCACGGCCACATCGATCCCGACGAGTACGACGTCCTCGTCGTCTCCCCCGGCTTCCCGCGCAATCACCCGGCGATCAAGGACATGGCCGAAAGGGAAGTGATCGGCGAGATCGAGTTCGCCTATCGCCTCGCCCACGCCCCCATCGTCGCGATCACCGGCACGAACGGCAAGTCCACGACGACGGTTTTGACGTGGACGCTCCTCACAGCCGCAGGGCGCGACGCCGTTCTGTGCGGCAACATCGCCGGCTCCGGCTACCCCGAGGTCACGCTCACAGACGCGGCGATCTCCGACGGCGACGTCCTCGTCGCGGAAGTCAGCAGTTTCCAGTTGGAGACCGTATCCACCTTCCGACCCTTCGTCGCCGCGATCACAAGTCTCGCGCCGGACCACCTCGACCGCCATCCGGACTTCGAAGACTACAAGTCCTGCAAACTTCGCCTCTTCGCAAAAATGCGCGAGAGCGACACCGTCGTCATCAATCTCGACGAGAAGGGACTGGACAAGACCGACTACCCCGAAGGCATGCGCAAGGTCCGTTTCTCGCCCTCAGGCACCGGCCCGACCAACGGTTACACCGCGCGCCTCGGTGAAGATCTCCTTCTGTGCGGCGAGAAGATCAAAGCCAAGAGCCTCCCGATCATTGGCGAGCACAACGTCGCAAACGCGATGATGGCCTGGGAGATCGCGTGCGCAGTCCTGGGAGAACCGAGCAAGCAGCAGGTGGAAGCGATGCTCTCTGCACTACTCAAGTTCCGCGGACTCGACAACAGGATGGAGCGCGTCGGCGCAAAGAACGGTGTCCTCGTCATCAACAACTCGATGTGTACGAACCCCGCTGCCGTCGTCGCAAGCAGCAAGGGCCTCGATCGGCACCAAAGGCTCATCCTAGGCGGAAACCGCAAGTCGCTCGACTTCTCTCCGGTCGGCGAGTACCTCAAAGCCTCCGGCCATGCCGCCTACGTCTTCGGCCCAGACACAGAGGGGCTCAACAAACAGTTGGGCCACGATTGGCCCGCCTTCAAGACAATGCAGGAGGCGTTCGAGGCAGCGACAAACGACGCAGAAGATAGAGACGCGATCATCCTCATGCCGGGTTGCGCCTCGGCAGAGCCCTATGCCAACTTCCGTGAGCGCGGCGATGCGTTCCGCGAACTTGCGAGGAGGTGGCTCTCAGCGTGAACCTTAAGAAGTACGTCGTAGATCCTGCGATGTTCTGGCTCTGCCTTGCTGCGTCCGGTGTCGGCCTCATCGCGATCTGGGACGCCGGATACGCACGCAACACGGGCGGCATCTTCCCGCGCGAACTCCGATGGCAGGCGATGTACCTCGTCCTGGCCGTCGTCGCGTACTACCTTTGCACCCGCATGTCACCGAAAGTCTGGCGGTGGCTCTCTTGGGTCGGGCTCCTCCTCAGTTTCGGGTCGCTCATCGCCGTCCGCATGCCGGGCATCGGCCACGAGATCGGCGGCGCGCAACGGTGGCTCAAGTTCGGCCCGGTCACCGTCCAGCCTTCGGAGTTCATCAAACTCGGCGCAATCATGTTCCTCGCGTCGACGATGGCGGGACACACCGCCTGGCAGGCGCCGAAGAAGGCCATCCAGAACTTTGCGCAACGGCTCGACCGCATCTGGGTGCCGAAGATCAAGCGCGGCTTCCCGTTCTTCCTCGTCCTCGCCCTCGCGGTGCTAGTAGAACGACAGCCTGATCTCGCGACGGCGGGAATGATCGTCGCGGCGAGCCTCGCGATCATTATCGTCGCCGGCGTCACGCGCAAGTCCCTGCTGATCTTCGCCGCCGTCTCCGCGTTCGCGGTCGGCTTCGCCATCTACGAGCAGCCCTACCGCCTCAATCGGTTCAAGGTTCACGAACAAAGGTGGAGCCAGCAGAACATCCTCGACGGCGGTTACCAGACCGTCGTCTCCGAGACCGCCCTCGCGCGCGGAGGGTTCTTCGGCGTAGGCATCGGCAACGGCAGCGCCAAGACCAGTCTCCCCGCTCCAACTACCGACTTCGTCCTTGCCACGGTAGGTGAGGAGTTCGGCGTGCTCGGCGTGCTGGCGATCGTGACGCTCCTTGCGCTCATAACCGTGAGGCTCTATGTCCAGGCCGCTCGTGCGCCAACGGCCTTCGCGCGCCTCGCTCTGGTCGGCTTGTCCGTCTGGATCGGCGTGCAGACCTGCGTCAGCGTCATGATGGTCAACGGCGTATTGCCACCGATCGGCATCCCGCTCCCCTTCATCAGTTACGGCGGTTCCAGCCTCCTTGCCCTCTGGATGGGCGTGGGGATCGGCATGTCGCTGCAGCGCACCAACATCGGCCAAAAGGAGGTGGCACAACCTGAGACTGGTAGTTACGGGTGGCGGGACCGGCGGCCACGTGTTTCCAGCGCTGGAAGTCGCCGAGCAGGCTAGGTCAGTCGGTTGGGACGTCCTCTACCTCGGATCCCAACGTGGGATCGAGGGCAGGGCCTGCGCCAAGGCGGGCATCGAGTTCGTCGGCTTCCCCTCGCGCCCCATCTATCGCCTCTACACACCGAAGGGCGTGGCAGCCGCTTGGCGCTTCCTCCGGTCGCGCTCCATGGCAAAGCGCGCGCTGATGCAGCACGGTGCCAACGCGCTTTTTTCCACGGGCGGCTACGCCTCAGCGCCAGTGGTCTCCGCCGCCAAGTCTCTCAACGTCCCCTACGTCATCCACGAGCAGAACACCGTCCCGGGCCGCACAAACCGCATCCTCGGCCAGAGCGCCTACCGCGTCTGCACCGTCTTCGAGTCGAGCGGCGGATTCTTCCCACAGGACCGCACGGTCCACACCGGCATGCCCGTGAGGAAGGAACTGCGCTCGGCGACCCAGGGCGCGCTCCCCTTGACGCACTCGCTGGAAAAGGCCGCGCCGATCGTCCTGGTCATGGGCGGTTCCCAGGGCAGCGCGGCGATCAACGACATCGCCCTCGCGACCGCCGTCCGCATGGCTTCTACGCCGATCCAATGGCTCCACGTGACCGGTGCTGGACTCTTCGAGCAGACCATCGCCAGCAAGGAGAAGATGGCCGTCAAGGCCGACTACAGCGTCAAGGCCTACCTGGACGCCGAGGAGATGGCCGCAGCCCTCTTCTCGTGCTCCCTGGTCGTCTGCAGGAGCGGCGCAGGCACCATGGCCGAGATCGCCGTCTTCCGCAAGCCCTCCATCCTTGTGCCCTATCCCTCCGCCTTTCGCGACCACCAGTTTCACAACGCCGAAGAGTTTGCGCGCATAGGCGCGTCAGACATAGTGCTCCAGACAGACCTGAGGGCCTCCACGCTGGAAGCCAAGATAGAAGGCTGGCTGGACAATCCGGAGCGCGTGGCGGCGGCAGAAAAGGCCCTTGCAGCGTGGGACAAGCCCGACGCCGCGGCACAGATATTGGCCATCCTAGAGGAGGCCGCACGATGAGGACGCCACAGGAGATCAGGGAAGCGTTCAACGACCGTTCCGAACTGGACGGCCACACCTCGTTCGTGCTCGTCGGTATCGGCGGAGCAGGCATGAGCGGCGTCGCGCGGATGCTCAGGTCGCGGGGGTTCACCGTCCGCGGCACAGACCTCACCGAATCGCACCTGATCGAAGATCTTCGCAAACTCGGTATCGACGTCCATATCGGCCACACGGCCGACGTCGTGCAACAGGGCGACGCCGTCGTCCTCTCCGACGCGATCCCGCTCGCGACCTCGCCCGAAGTCCGCCGCGCCAAGGAACTCGGCTGCCCGATCTTCCGCCGCTCCCAGGCGCTCGGCTGGCTGCTCAAAGACAAGAAGCTCATCGCCGTCACCGGCACACACGGCAAGACCACGACCACAGGCATGATCGGCGCCGGCATGATCGCCGCTGGCCTCGATCCCACCATCGTCGTCGGAGCGGAGGTGCCGCAGTTCGGCGGCGCGGTCGTCGAGGGCAAGGGCAATTGGGCCGTCGTTGAGGCGTGCGAAGCCTACGACTCCTTCCACGACTTCGACCCCACCATCGTCGTCCTCACCAACCTCGAACTCGACCACGTCGATTTTCACGAGAACTGGGAGAATCTCAAGTCTTCTGTCGCTCGATTTATCGAGAAGCGCAAAGATTCGGCTGGGCTCTTCTTCGATCCGGAAGACGCGGGCGCGACGGAAGTTGCAACCATGGCAGGGGCAGGTGTGGCCAATTTTAACAGCAGAACAGTAGAAACTGTGTACGAAACTTTGAGGATGCTGGGCACGGCCGCAGAATCGTGGCAATTCACGGGCGAGCACAATAGGCGGAATGCCAACATTGCATTGCGAACAGTTAGCTTCGTCCTATGTCAACAACATCCAGAGGTCGGAAGCGTTCAATATCTGGAAGGATTCAAATCAGCGACCTCGGCCGTCGTTGAGTTCAAGGGTGCTGCTCGTCGCCTCCAAGTCCTAAAGTCCGGCGACATCGAAGTCGTCGACGATTACGCCCACCACCCCACCGAGATCAAAGCCAGCATCCAGGCCCTAAGAGAGAAATACGCCGACCGCCGCTTGGTCGTCGTCTACCAGCCGCACCTCTACTCGCGCACCAAGGATCTCATCCCTCAGTTCGCCGCAGCCCTGGATGGCGCTGACCACGTCTTCCTCACCGACATCTACCCGGCAAGGGAAGACCCGATTCCGGGCGTCAGCAGCCTACGCATCGCCGAGCAGATGCAGACCGACGTCACCTACGTCCCCAGCCGACACCTCCTCCCGCGCAAGGTCAAGGCGTTCGCCAAGAAGGGCGACGTCATCGTCGGCATGGGTGCGGGCAACATCGAAAGTTTCGCCCCCGACTTCATCCAAGAACTCAACCGTAAAGGCGACCGCATCGCCGTTGTCTACGGCGGCGACAGCGCCGAGAGGGAAGTCAGCCTCCTCAGCGGAAGGCAAGTCAAGCAAGCGCTCACAGACCTCGGCTACGACGCCTTTCTCTTCGACGCGACGGAGACCCTGCTCAAAAAAGGTGACCTCACGGACCTCCAGGGTGTCGGCCGTCCCGACCTCGCCTTCCTCTGCGTCCACGGTACCCACGCCGAAGACGGTGCCATCCAGGGCCTTTTCGAACTCCTCGGCATCCCCTACCCGGGCAGCGCCCTCCAGTCGAGCGCGATTACGATGGACAAAGCCCTGACAAAGCAAGTCCTCGAAGCCAACGGCATTCCCACGCCAAAGGGCGTCAAGTGGCACAGGGCCAATCCAAGGCCCGAACTTCCAGACCTTCCCGTCATCGTCAAGCCCAACGCCCAGGGCTCGACCGTCGGCCTCAGTTTCGTTGAGGCCAAAGACCAACTTGAGCGGGCCATCA
>DATLWQ010000288.1:0-3716 GCA_035576225.1 Fimbriimonadaceae bacterium
CTCCGTCGGCTACGGCCGACCACCCAAACAACACCAGTTCAAACCAGGCAACCCCGGCGGCCCCGGCCGCCCGAAAGGCAGACTCAGCCTCCGCGCCATGCTCCTCAAGAAACTGACCAGGAACAACGACCGCGCCGCGCGCCAGATCGTCGACCGAATCATCCGAAACGCCAAGAAGGGCGACGTCAAAGCCCTCCTCACCATTTTCCGCTTCACGGAATGAAGCCCCCTCTCCCCGCACCTGGGGAGAGGATATAGGTGAGGGGTCAACAATGACAGTCCATTCCGAAGCAAGCCCCCTCTCCCCGTATCCTGGGGAGAGGGCAGTGTGAGGGACAAACAACAAGAGTCGTTTCCAAATATCCCCCTCCCTGCACCTAGGGAGGGGGACTGTGAGTGTAACGAACAGGGGGGAGGGTTGAGCACCGAACCGCGCACCTCCGACGAGCGAACGGCGCGCAGCCCGTGAGCAAAAGCCGCCGAATTCCCGTTTTCCACACGCACACCGAGGTTCGGTTTCCCGAATACAAACGGGAAAAAACGACCCAGTCGAACCCAGGACAGAATATAATAAGGGCAGCTGAGAGAAGGCTAACGGCTTCGGTCGGCGGATCCTCGCGAGAGTCCGTCGATCTAACTCTTTAATGAGGGTCGCAGGACAAGGATCGCAAAATGGCAACCCTCGTCATAGTCGGCGCCCAGTGGGGAGATGAGGCGAAAGGAAAGATGGTCGACGTCCTCGCGGACGGCGCCCACGTCGTCGTTCGCTACTCCGGCGGCAACAACGCCGGGCACACCGTCATCACCGGCGGCAAGACCTTCAAGTTCCAACTTCTCCCCGCAGGAATCTTGCACAGGGAGTGCATCAGCGTGCTCGGTGGCGGAATGGCCGTCTGCCCAAAGAGCCTGCTCGAAGAGATCGAAGAAACCCGAAAACAACAGCCCGATCTCGGCCAACTACTGGTCAGCGCGAGCGCGCACGTTGTGTTCCCTTACCACCGAATGCTCGACCGGTTGGAAGAAGAGGCTCGCGGAGCGAACAAGATCGGCACCACGACGCGCGGCATCGGACCCGCCTACACCGACAAAGTGCAGCGCACGGGAATCAGGATGGGCGAGTTCGTCCAGCCAGAGACCTTCCGAACGCGCCTTTGCGACGTGCTCAAGGTCAAGAACGAGATGCTCGTCAAGTTCGGCTCCGAGCCGCTCTCGTTCGACGAACTCTACGACGAGTACGCCAACTACGCGGACCAACTTCGCAAGTACGTTCGAGAGACCGACTCCGTCGTGCAGAACGCGGTGCACGACGGCTGGCGCGTGATGTTCGAGGGCGCGCAAGGCTCCTTCCTCGACCTCGACAGCGGCACCTATCCTTACGTCACATCTTCGCACCCGACGGCGGGCGGCGCGTGCATCGGCACCGGCATCGGCCCTCGCGACATCGATGGCGTGCTCGGCGTCTGCAAGGCGTACACGACGCGAGTCGGTGGAGGGCCGTTCCCGACGGAACTTGACGACGCGCTCGGGCAGCAGATCCGCGACCAAGGGAACGAGTACGGAACCGTCACGGGCAGACCGAGAAGGTGCGGATGGCTCGATTTAGTCGCACTGCGTTATTCGGCAAGACTGAACTCCCTGAGCGGACTGATCGTGACGCGAGTCGACGTGCTTTCCGGACTGGAAACGCTCAAACTGGCGACGGAGTACCGAATCGACGGCCGCCCGATGAAGGGACTGCCGACCACCATCGACGAATGGTCGCGAGTCGAGCCAATCTATGAAGAGTGCGAAGGCTGGAGCGGCGACTTGCGCGGAGCGCGCGTCCTCAGTGATCTGCCAAAAGCGGCGCAGACTTACCTGCAAAAGATCGAAGAGCACGTCGGAGTTCCGGTCGCCGTCGTCAGCGTGGGCCCGGACCGCGAGGAGACGATCATCTTGCGCCCTGCCCTGACGTGGGGCTAGACTTCCGACCGTGGGAAAGAGCCTGATCAACGGCCTCGATACGGTCTGGTGCCCGGTCACAGACATGGAACGGTCGGTCGCGTTCTACCGCGACGTGCTCGGTCTGAAACCGGGCTTCGAGTCGCCGTACTGGACTTCTTTCGACCTCGGCGGAGTTCAATTAGGGCTCCATTTCGGCGGTGGAAAGCCGGGCGGCGGGTTCGTGGTCAGCGTGCTCACCGACGACCTTCCGGCACTGCGGTCGAGGCTGGTTGGTGCCAATTGCGAGGTCGGCGAGTACCACGACACGCCGCGCGGGACGGTGATGGACATCGCCGATCCCGACGGAAACCGCCTCCAGGCAATGCAGTTGGGCACCAAGGCGGCTGAGTTCGAGAAGTAGGCCGCAAACCGGAAATCGGACTATTAAGTCCATTTTCCCAGACCGCCTTCAACTGCGGCGTAGAATAGGGAGCATGATCAGCACCCTCATCTTTGCCGCCGCCGTCGTGACGGCGCCGGCGACCATCTATGACTTCACCATGGACAATATCGACGGCAAGCCAGTGCCCCTCAAGAAGTACGAGGGCAAGGTTCTGCTCGTCGTGAACGTGGCAAGCAAGTGCGGCAACACGCCGCAGTACGCCGGCCTCGAGGCGATGTACAAGAAGTACAACTCGAAGGGCTTCGAGATCCTCGGCTTCCCCGCCAACCAGTTCGGCGGACAGGAGCCCGGCACGGACGCCCAGATCAAAGAGTTCTGCACTTCGACGTACGACGTGCAGTTCCCGATGTTCAGCAAGATCGTCGTGAAGGGCGACGACATGAACCCGCTCTACAAGTGGCTCGTCGACAGCACCGGCAAGCAGGACATCGAATGGAACTTCGCAAAGTTCGTGATTGGTCGCGACGGAAAGATCCTCGCCCGGTTCACGCCGAAGACGCAGCCTGACGACCCGACTCTCGTCGCAACGATCGAGAAGGCGCTCGCTGCCAAGAAGTGAAGACGACGTTCTATTCAGAGGACATTTCCTGCGGCGGTTGCATCGCATCCATCGAGAAGGCGCTGGCGCCCGTCGCAGGAGTCGTCTCCGTTCAAGGAAACCCAGACGAGAAGACGGTGACCGTCGAGCACGACGAGTCGCTTTCGACCGAGGCCATCCTGGCGAAGTTGGACGAAACTGGGTTCGAGTCGCGCGTCGCGGGCTAGTACCGACGCCAGACCATATACATCCCGACCATCACGGCGCACAGTTGCAGTTGCTCCGGCGTCAGCGGGCTGTTCTTGATCGGCCAAAGGCGCGGTGCCTGTAATGCGAACGTCCCTTCGCACCGGAAGAGCGGTTCGCCGTGGATGATGATGTCATAGGCGCCGCTTATAAAGTCGGCCATGTCAATGGCCATATCGGTGGGACTGGCCGTATCACAGCGAGCCATCTCGTTACCTTGGAAGTCGGTCAGTCGCCATGCACGCCCACCGCTAAATCGGAGGGGAGTCGCGTAGGCGAACAATCGTCCGGTCGCATCGTCGATGACTTCGTACCAAAGCCGGAAGAGCCTGCGCCTGCGCCGCAGAAGGTAGTTCGACTGGCCGACCGAGACGTACATGGAGATGCCACGGAAGAGGCTTCGAGACCCTGAGTACTCGGCGACGACGTTCGACTGGGAATCATAAAGAATGTTCTCCCCGGCTAGCGCAAACTCACCAGCGGAGGTGTCGATCGTCCACGGTATCCCGCTCATTTCTTCTCTTCTTCGTCCGAGATGCTCTCTTC
>DATLWQ010000289.1:0-4581 GCA_035576225.1 Fimbriimonadaceae bacterium
CCTTCCGCCACAAGATGAAGTCCGACTCTGCCGCAGTCAAGACCCTCGTCAGCATGTCGATCCACGACTCCTACCACATCGGGCAGATCAACCTCATGAAGCGCGCCCTGCGTAAGTCGACGAAATAACGCTCCGACGCGCGCCACCCACGTCCGCCGACCTCGCTCGACCCTAGACCCTAAATCCTCGAGCCCAGACCCTAGACCCTACCGATTGGCACTCTCGTCGGTATACTGCCAATTCGAAGATTTCGGGCGAAACTGTCGCCCGTTCAGGTGGAAACATGAGCATTCAACCGTTGCACGACCGCATCGTCGTCGAGGCCGCACCGAAGGAGTCCAAGAGTTCAGGCGGCATCATCCTTCCGGACTCCGCGCAGGAGAAGCCGCTGATGGGCAAGGTGCTGGCCGTCGGGCCCGGCAAGACCCTCGACAGCGGTTCCCACGTACCTGTCGAAGTCAAGAAGGGCGAAACCGTCCTCTACGGCAAATACGCTGGCACAGAGGTCAACGTCGGTGGCAAGGACTACGTGATCCTGCGCTCTGACGACATCCTCGGCGTCATCGTCTCTCACCAGGCTGCCGTCAAGCCCATCGCCAAGGCGAAGACCAAGACAAAAGCAAAGCCGAAGACTAAGGCCAAAGCCAAGGCAGGAGCCCGCTAATGCCCGCAAAGGAACTCTCCTACGGCGCAGAGGCCCGCAAGAGGCTCGAGGCCGGAGTAGACAAACTCGCCAACGCGGTCAAGGTCACCCTCGGCCCGCGCGGCCGCAACGTCGTCCTTGAAAAGAAGTTCGGATCCCCGGTCGTCATCAACGACGGCGTCACCATCGCCAAAGAGATCGAGGTCGAAGACCGCTTCGAGAACATGGGCGCGCAACTGATCCGCGAGGTCAGCAGCAAGACCAACGACCTCGCCGGCGACGGCACCACCACCGCCACCGTGCTCGCCCAGGCGATCTTCCGCGAGGGTTCGCGCAACGTCGCGGCCGGCAGCAACCCGATGCTGATCAAGAAGGGCATCGAAGCCGCCACCGACGCGGTCGTCGAAGCCATCGCCAAAGCCTCCAAGCCCGTCAAAGGCAAGGCAGGCATGACCGAGGTCGCAACGATCAGCGCAAACGATCCCGAGATCGGCAAACTCGTCGCCGAGGTCATCGACACGGTCGGCAAGGACGGCGTCGTCACCGTCGAAGAGTCGCGCAGCGCCGAGACGACCTTCGAGATCGTCGACGGACTGCAGTTCGACAAGGGCTACCTCAGCCCCTACTTCATCACCGACCCCCACCGCATGGAGACCGTGTTCGAGAATGCGATGGTGCTCTTCTTCGAGAAGAAGATATCCAACGTTCAGGACCTCGTCCCGCTCCTCGAGAACGTCCTGCGCATGGGCCGCCCGTTCGTCATCGTTGCGGAGGACGTCGAGAGCGAAGCACTCGCGACGCTCGTGCTCAACCGCCTGCGCACCAACATGCAGATCGCGGCCGTCAAGTCCCCGGGCTTCGGCGACCGCCGCAAGCGGATGATGGAGGACATGGCGATTCTCTCCGGCGGCACGTTCGTGACCGAGGAACTCGGCATCAAAGTCGACAACGTCACGCCCGACATGCTCGGCCAGATCGAGAAGATCGTCATCACCAAGGACCACACCACCCTCATCGGCGGCAAGGGCAAGAAGGCCGAGATCAACGGCCGCATCAAGCAGATCGCTGCCGAGATCGAGCGCACCGACAGCAACTACGACAAGGAAAAACTACAGGAGCGCCTCGCGAAACTCTCCGGAGGCGTCGCGGTCATTAAGGTCGGCGCGGCCACCGAGACCGCCCTCAAAGAGAAGAAGGCGCGCATGGAAGACGCCCTTGCCTCCACCCGCGCAGCCCTTGAGGAGGGCATCGTCGCAGGCGGCGGAGCGGCCCTCATCCAGGCCGGCAAGGCGCTCGACAAACTCACGCTCACAGGCGACGAGAAGACGGGAGCCGGCATCGTCCGCAAGGCGATCGAGGCCCCGCTTCGAACGATCGCCGAGAACGCGGGCGTTGAAGGCTCCGTCGTCGTAGAGAAGATCCGCTCCGGCAAGCCGGGCGAAGGCTTCAACGCTGCGACCCTCAAGTACGGAGACCTCGTCCAGCAGGGCGTCGTCGACCCCGTCAAGGTCGTCCGCACCTGCCTCCAGAACGCGGCAAGCATCGCCGGACTCCTCCTCACCACCGAGGCCGCCGTCGCAGACGCGCCCGAGGAAGAGGACGAGGGCCACGACCACCACTAGGCCTCACTAAGCCGGGGTTCGTCCACGCGAACCCCGGCTACCTAGTTGACCTGGCAACCTTCCCTGGGTATCCTCACTTCGCAGGCAGGATCAAACGAGCCCCTGCTGCACGGATGAATAGCAATGAAACGATTTCTAATCGGCACGGTCCTGCTGGCATCTGCGGTTCCCGCGCTTGCCGAGGTGAGCCCCATCACGGGCTCTGTGCACCTAACCTACTCTACGATCGACGTCTGGCGCGGCATCAACCTCGTAGACGACTCAGTCCTCAAGGGAACCGTCCAACTCAAGCACGACCACTTCTCCGGATTCATCCAAGGGCGGATGGAACTGACCGACACGAACAGTTATCCACTCAGGGTCGACCCAACAGGCTCCATCACGGCGCTGCGGGCGGGCATCTTCTACAGCTTTGACTACGACCAGGCGGTCAACGTCACGGTCGGCGCCATGGCCCACCAGTATCCAGGCGTCGGAACCCCCCAGACCCAGGAACTGTACTACGCCGTCGGCTTCGGCGGCCTCGGCAACATCAACGTAGCCGTTATCCAGGATATCCAGGCGGTCAAGGGCTACCGAGTGGTCGCCACCGGCTCGCACACCTTCCCGGCTGGCATCCGCATGCCCGACGGCAAGGACCAGGGAATCACCTTCTCCGCCCACGTCGCATACGGCGACAGCAAGTACAACTCGTTCTACTACAACACGAACTCCTCGACGCTGACCGACCTCGGCATCGGTGCTTCGACGGACTTCAACATCAACCAGTTCATCATTACGCCGTTCCTCGCGTATTCGGCGCTGATCGACCCGGACGTCCTTAAGGGCGCCCCCAACCGCAACAACTTCTACGGCGGCGTCTCCGTCGGATTCAAGTTCTAAAAGAGGGTCTACAAAGGCCCGGAGCCCCCAAGGTTTGAACCTAGGGGGCTCTTTTTTTGCCCCATCCCCGCACTTTTGTCATATCCTAAGTACAGACGGTTCCCTCCTCGGATGGAGGCGGGGTGTTCTTGTGTCTTGGAAAACTAGAGAATCGCTTGGAGAGCAGGTCGTCGCAGATCTGTTCGACTTGACCGCACCGCCGGCCGAGTGGCTGCTCAACCAGCAGGACGGCTTCACCTGGTGGCCCGGCCCCCTGCCCCAGCGCGTCTGGACCGAGGAAGGCATCTTCCGCAACAGCCGAACCTACTACCGCGTCCACGCCGAAGTCGACCTCCTCAAGGGCCGCAACCAGCGCGCCGTCCTCGACCCGTTCCTGGAAAAGTCGATGGACGACTGCGCGATGAGTTGCCTCCTCTACGACGAGCGCACCGACACCTATCGGCTTCACGCCAGCGTCTACGCCGAGAGCGAGATCGCCCACTGGGTCTGCAAGGTCTTCCAAGCCGCCGCACAACTCCAACTGCAGTACGCGTACGGCATCGTCAAGTCCGCGTGCGACGACCTCGGGGCGACACCGGCCCAGAGCGAACACCCGATCAGCGGCTTGCGCCAAGACCGAGACCCGCGCATCACCGGCTTCGCCTCACCCTTCGTCACCCAGGGCGCAGAGCCCAGCCGCTGGGCCGACAAGGACGAGTGGCGCCTCGTCAACTGGGCCGTCGAGCGACAGTGCAACGCCTACCAAAAGAGCGACGGCCGCTCGTCACACTCCAACTACTACTGGTCCGCCGACTGCGACCACACGATGGACCTACTCATCTCTTGCGAGGAGCCGCACCCGACCCTCGGCAACGGCCTGCACTTCACGCTCTCCATCCCGCTCAGGATGTCCGCCAAGCACATCGCCTACATGGCGCTCGAACTCAACATGTACGAAAAGGAGAACTGGCTCAAGACCCACATGCTCGGCTCATGGTGCAACCACGAAGACCGCCTCGCCTTTCGACTCTTCGTTCCCAACGCGCTCTACCAGGAGGGCGTCCTGCAGGACCTCACCGTCACGATGGCGAGCCGCGCCGCCTGGACCGACGAGTTCTTCCTCGCCAAAAAGCGTGCGGCCGAAAAGGCCAAACAGATGGACGCGTAGGTTTCCCTCCCTCCCCGGCACCTGGGGACGGGACGTTAGAAAGAGATACGACTTCCGGAAGAGAATGAGGGGAGAGGCGACCACGGCACCCCCTCTCGCACGTGGGAAGGGGGTGCCCGCCCGACTGCCGCAAAAGTAGCCGCAGGCTTTAGCCTGCGTTCCTGCCGCAAAGTAGCCGCAGGCTTTAGCCTGCGTTCCTGCAGCAAGAGTAGCCGCAGGCTTTAGGTTGCGTTCCTGCCGCAAAGTAGGCGCAGGCTTTAGCCTGCGTTTCCTCCCCCTTGGGCTTG
>DATLWQ010000290.1:0-8632 GCA_035576225.1 Fimbriimonadaceae bacterium
GGACGTCGGGTTCGACAACTGCTTGAGCTGCTTCCTTCCGCACACGATCCACGAGGATCCGGGGCACCCCGTGCTCGACCACTTGAACGAGCGCCAGACGCTGGCGCTTTGCGACTGGCTCGATTGGGCTATACGGGGCGAGATCGAACAAATCCATGCGATCAAAGACGTTGAACCTTACGGAGGCTTGATGTCGAGGGTCCTGCGGAAGATGACTGGCGACCCGCTCAGGCGCCTTGCGTGGCACCGCGAGATCGTTGACAACCTGCGAGCCTCGGTCGCCGACGACTAGGGGCGGGTTCCACCGTCTGTAGCCGTAGGAGGCTACGAAATGGAGTTTCTGAGCAACCTCTGGATGCCGATCGTTCTTTCGGCAGTATTCGTCTGGATCGCGAGCGCGATCCTCCACATGGTTCTGCCCCACCACAAGGGCGAGTTCAAGGGCCTGCCCGACGAGAACTCGCTCCTCAACGCACTGAAGGGAGTCGACGCGGGACAATACATGTTCCCCTGGTGCTCCGACATGAAAGCGATGAAGGACCCCGCCTTTGTCGAAAAGATGAAGAACAACCCGAACGGGGTGGTGACGGTCTGGCCCGGCCCGGTTGAAATGGGCCGGAACATGTTCCTGACGTTTCTCTTCTTTCTGGTCAGCAGCGTCTTCGTCGCTTACGTCTGTTGGCACGCAAGATCCGAGATGCCGGACTACATGGCGGTGTTCAGGATGGCCGGCACCATCGCGTTCCTCGCCTATGGGTTCGGCTGGATACCACCCATGATCTGGTTCAGGACAAAAGGGTTCTGGGCCCACCTCTTCGACGCAGTCGTGATGTGCCTGCTCACCGCCGGCACGTTCGGCTGGCTGTGGCCGCACGGTATGTAGCGCCTCAGTCGTTCTTGCCTCCGGGCACTATGCGCCCGGAGGCATCCAATTCTGAACATTCGTGACAAGGGGCCGAGGTCCCTGATTCTCTACTCTTTTGTGCAGAATGGGGCTATGATGCGTCACAAACTGATTGCCTGCGGATTGATTGCGCTGTCGTGCGCCACGGCCTGTGCACACGAGCGCGACGGCGTCTGGACTTACGAATGGTACGTACCGTACTCACTGGAGCACGAAGTCGAGTTCTGGTGGACCGACTTCGGTGGTGGACAGTCAGACCTTCAACTTGAATCAGAGTACGGGGTCGACGGCCATTATGCGGCGTCTGTGTACGCGCTGGCAGAACGTGACGGCGGCGACTACCGCGTCAACGGCTGGAAGGTCGAGCAAAGATACGCCTTTGGTGAGTTTGCGTTCAACCGCGTGCTGCCCGCTGCCTACTTAGAGGTCAAGCGATCAGCCGGGGAGCCGTACGAACTGGAAGGGAAGTGGATCAACACGTACGCCCTCCCTTCCGGTCTTTCGTTCTCTGCCAATCTCGTTGGGGAACAGGAACTCGAAAGCGGCCACGCGTTCGAGTGGGGCTACGAGGCGATGGTCAGTCACTCTCTTCCGAGCGGAGCGTCGGTAGCGATCGAATCGTTTGGAAACTTGTTCGACTCGGAGTTCTTCGTCGGTCCGACGGTTGGGAAGACGCTGGACGTCGGCAGGAGACTGCTCGCTGGATACGCGTTCAACACGAAAGGCGGCCCCGGAAGGCTGCGCTTCCTGTTCGAGTTCGAGTTTTAGTCCAGGCGTGTCGAAGAGACGTTAATACTGGTCGCGCAGTTTCTTCGCCCACCGGAACACGGCGAACACGACTACGCCTACCACGAGTTGGACATAGAGCCAGAAGGGATCCACATAGGTCTTGTTCCGGGTTGGGAAGAGATTCTGCAGGCACTTTTGCCGGGCTGTGCGAGATACTAGTCTCCTATGGACGCAAAGGTTTTTTCGTGGGACGCGGTCGAACAGGACCATCCGGTCGCCAAACTCCATCGCCGGATCGTCAATGGTGAGAAGGCCATGGTCGCCAAGGTGGAACTCGAGGCAGGGTGCGAAGTCGCCACGCACCACCACGAGATGGAGCAGATCGCCTGCGTGATGTCGGGGCGTGTGTTATGGCGGTTAGGAGAGCATGGCACTGCGGACTATCGCGAAGTGGAGGTTGGCGGCGGACAGGTCGTCGTCCTGCCATCCAACGTGCCTCACGGCGTGACGGCAATCGAGCAGACGCTGATCTTCGACATCCTTAGCCCACCGGGCGCGATGGGAGTCGACAAACAGAAGTAGTTGCGACAGGGGTGCGTCTCCCAAAGCGGGAGACGCACCTACTTCGTCTAGCCGATCCCTGCGAGGATCTTGAGCGCGCGCTTCCACGCCTCGGCGCGCGCCTTGGCGTTTGCCTCTTCCGGTTCGGGCTGGATGCCCGAGCGCATGAACCCGTGTCCCGCGCCCTCGTAGATGACGGGATCGTACGGCTTTCCGAGCGCCTTCATTCTCTTTTCGGTCTCGGGGATCGTGCTGCTCACGCGGAAGTCGTCGCCACCGTAGAACCCGTACACTGGGCAGTTGATCTTCTTGAGGTCGCTGTCGTCCGACGGGGCCGTGCCATAGAAGACCAGCGCTGCCGAGAGGTCGGTACGGCGCGTCGCGAAGCGGAAGGTCGTCGATCCGCCCCAGCAGAACCCGCCAACGACGATCTTGCCATTGGCGCTCGGAATCTTCTTGCCGTAGTCGCACGCGGCCTGAAGGTCGGCATCGACCTGGTCGGGCGGCAGTGCAGACATCGCCGACCGGACCTCGCTGGGATCGAGGCTCGAAGTGCCGCCACCGTTCGGGCCCATTTGTGAGAGGAAGTCAGGGGCGATGACGATGTACCCCTCGGCCGCCAATTGGTCTGCGGTGAGCATCGCCCAGTCGCTCATACCGAAGATTTCATGGATCAGAACCACGACCGTCGCCGGGTGGTTCACTTCGGGATATGCGACGAGCGCCCTGACCGTTCGCGAGCCGTGCTTCAGTTCGACCCATTCCAGGTGGCGTGGCGATTTGTCCACTTGGGCCTTCGCCCAGTCTTGGGCGAAGGTGGCGCAAGAAAGCGCGGCGAGGGCCAGGAGGATGAGACAGAGTTTCATGCGCCTATTCTTGCTTACGTCGCCGCTTCGGCGCAACTACCCGACGTGCGCCTTGACGGCGCTTCTTGCTTTCTCCATGACCCCTTTGGCCACGTCTTGACTGAGGCCGGGTGGGACGTAGGCGAACTTGGAGTCTGGCCCGCCTATCGTGTACGCCAACGCACATGCGGCAATGAACGAACCAATCGGCGTGGCATGGTTGCCGTCGGCTGTCCAAAGGGCGGTGGTCTGGTGGAGCGGCGCGTTCGCGTCCCAGGCATAGCAGACCGGCGAGATCACCCCGGCGCCTGCGCCCTTCTGGATCATCTGGTAGTGCTTGTAGATGTAGTCGCTCTCGTCGATGCCGCGCCGCGGCCACTCGGCAAACAGGACCAGTTTCGCGCCCGCTGAGGTCACTGCCTTGGCGAGGTCGATGCCGGGCTGTTGGGAGTACTCGTACTTGTGGGACGTGCTGATCATTGCGCCCTGCAGAACGACGTGCGTCCAGCCACCGTTCTTGATGCGATTGAGTGCCGCTGAGTTGCGAGCGGCGTCATCGAGGTGCGCCGCACCCTGCTGTGAGGTCTCGACCTTGTTTCCGGCCGAGGCCAACAGCGACTTGACCATGGCTGGTACGTTGTTGTTGGCGGTGAGGCTGTTGCCGATGAACAGGATCTTGTATTCAGCGGGCTTCGCCATAAGCATCGATGCAACGAGAAGGCACGAGACCATCACACTGGCTCCTACCGTATTGGACGCGGTTCACGTTCCACAGGTCGGGCCTTTGGCGGGCCCGGCGGCTGTCTAGAGCAGTGCCAACTGTCCCTGCTCGAGTTCCAGGAGGCGTTGCTTGCGCCAAAGCCCGCCGCCGTACCCGCAGAGGGTGCCGTCGGACCGCACGACGCGGTGGCACGGCACGACGATCGCGATGCGGTTGTCGCCGTTGGCCTTTCCGACCGCGCGCTGTGCGTTCTCCGCTCCAAGTTCCGAGGCCAGGTCGCCGTAACTCATCGTCTTGCCGTAGGGGATTTCTTGGAGCCTCTTCCAGACCGCCTGCTGGAAGTCCGTGCCCTTTGCATCGACAGGAAGGTCGAACTGCTGGCGAGTACCGGCGAAGTACTCGTTCAGTTGTCTCTCTGTCTCCTCGGCGACCTTGGTCGTGCCAGGGGAGAGCGAACAGCCGTACCTTTTTTGTAGCACTTGCATCTGCGTCGCGATCATCCTCCGATCGCTGAACTCCAGGAGGTAGAGGCGGTCGTCATCGGAGACGACGAGCATCGCACCGAGCGGTGTCTCGATCCTGCCGACGAGGAAGTGCGGTCCGCCCGCCTTGCTTGGGGAGACGCCGAACGCCTTTTGGAACGCGTCGCGGAACCCGCTCGGCGAGTCCCAGCCGGAGAACGCGGACGCCTCCGTCACGCTCTTGCCGTTCTTGATCTCTTGCATTGCTTTTCCTAGCCTTAGTCCTCGCTGATAGGAGTGGAACGTCATGCCGTGGTGCCGCTGGAACCAGCGGCGCAGCCTCTCGGGCGGAATACCTTGCTTGCGCAGGCCGTACTCTGTGAGCCGCTCATCGCCGGTCGCAAGCGCAAGCGCCTTGGTGACCCACGCCGGGGTTTCTTTGGCTCCCTCCAGCGGCTTGCACCTCTTACACGGGCGGTAGCCGGCGTAGACCGCCTCGCGCGGCTCGGCGAAGAACTCGACGTTCTTCATGAGAGGTGTTCGTGCGGGACAGGACGGACGGCAGAAGATTTTGGTGGTCTTGACGGCCACGAGGAAGACGCCGTCGAACGCTCCGTCGCTCTCGGCGACCGCGCGATACATCCTTTCCGGGCTCGGCAAGGCGGGCACGTTCGACTTTTACCGCGCCCGGCAGAAAGTTTGTCGCCGAAATCCTGGCACTGATGTTTATAATTTGATATGCGCGTGCTTTGGCTCGTTGTTCTAGTAGTCCTGGTCGTCGGCTGTAGCGCGCCTGCTGGCGACCAAGCAGGGGTAGGGAAGAAGCAGGCCAACTCGGAGTCTCCAGCGGTGACGGACAGTACCGTTCTAGGCGAGTGGCTGATGGTCGACGATGGGAAGGTCGAATCGACGCCGCTGGATCTTCGCTCGGACGGAACCTTTTCGGTCGCTGGCGCGACTGGAACCTTCAAGGTTTCAAAGGAGGGCGGGCGCACCGTGGAACTCACTTTCAGCGACAAACAGCAGGGAACCCTGCGGCTCGCGACGGACGAGTCGTACGGCGTCATGTTCGACGAGTTCGGAATCGTCTACTGCCGCAAGGGCGACGAGGCGAAGGCGAAGGAGTTCATGGAGAAGAAGGGAGAGGACGGTTCGATCGCGAACTGACCAAGAACTTGATATCCTAAGAGCAACGTGTTCTACTATGACTTGCTGCCGTATATCGGGGGCTTTCTGACGCAGGTCATATTCCTGCGCTGGTTATCAGTGTGGTTTGCAAAGGAGCACTGGAAACAGGTTTTTTGGACAGCGCTTGCGCTCTTTCCAGTCTTCGCCGTTGCGGTGTTTGCAGGAGAACCGGTCCTTACCGACCAGACCATAGAGGACATGTGCTATCAAGCCTTCAATACCGCGTTCTTCCATTGGACTCTCGCCTCTCTCGCGTCTGTGCTCCTGGTATGGAGACTAAGGATGCGCGCTGAAAAACGCGCCGAAAGAGCCCTAATGAGGGAGCAAGACGACCAAATATGCCATAATTAAGCCTGTCCGGTCGAAATTGACCTACCCGGACGAATCTCAATGACACCACAACACACGCCAACGCGCTTCGACGCGCTCGGCCTTCCAGATTTCATACTGCGCCAGATCAAGCGCATGGGGTTCACGACCCCCACCCCGATCCAAGCCCAGGCGATCCCCGTGCTGATGGACGGCGCCGACGTGATCGGCCTCGCCCAGACCGGCACCGGCAAGACGCTCGCCTTTGCGGCACCGATGGCTGCGAGCCTGCGCCGCGGCGAAATGGGCCTGGTGCTCGCTCCGACTCGCGAACTCGCCCAACAGATCGAAGAGACCTTCATCGAACTCGGCGTCCACTCGACCCTCCTGGTGGGCGGTACGCCGATCCGCCCCCAGATCGCCGCGCTCAAACGCTACCCGGACGTGGTGGTCGCGACCCCCGGTCGACTGATCGACCACCTGGAGCAGAAGACGATCGACCTGCGGTGCGTCGGCATCCTCGTTCTCGACGAGGCCGACCGTATGCTGGACATCGGATTCGCCCCGGCGATCAAGCGGATCGTAAGTGAGACGCCAGAGGAGCGGCAGACCATGTTGTTCTCGGCGACCTTTGGCAAAGAGGTCGCCTCTATGGCGAACAAGTACCTCTATCGCCCTGTGCGGATCGAAGTAGAGCGCGCCGGCTCATCGAACAAGGACGTCGTGCACGAACTTGTCGTCATCGACCAGGCGGACAAGCCGCGCGTCCTCAAGAAGATCCTGCGGGACTTCGATGGGACAGTCTTAGTCTTCACACGAACCCGGATCGGTGCGCGCCGACTCTCTCGCAAACTACGTGACCGCGGCCACAGCGCCGCCGAACTTCACGCGGACCGCTCGCTCGAGGAGCGCAGGGCGGCGCTAGACGGTTTCAAGAGCGGCCGTTATCGCGTCCTCGTGGCGACCGACATCGCCGCACGAGGCATCGACGTACATGAGGTGGGCGTGGTGCTTAACTATGACGTGCCACGGAGCCCGGAGGACTATGTCCACCGCACGGGCCGCACGGGCAGGGCCGGCAACAAGGGATTGGCCGTGACCTTTGCGACGCCGGACCAAGGGAGGGAGGTCAAGGCGATCGAGAAGTTCGTGCAGTTCGAACTGCCGGTCTCGGACAGGTCGACCTCAAGGCTCGAACAGCCTATGAAGAAACGGGGTCCTCGCAGGCGCTACCGACGCGCGTCGGTCGCATAAGCCTCCTACAGACAAGAGAAGAGCGAGCCTGTGCATCTGCACAAGCTCGCTTTGTCCTGCGGGTTTTGGTTGTCGCCTACACAGTGCGGCGTCTGCGGAAGAGAGCGAGGGCTCCCAGTCCGAGCGCAGCGAGGCTCGCCGGCTCGGGGACCGGAGTACCTGTACCGTGGAGTTCCCAGTGACCAAGGGCGCCTGTGTCGCCCGCGGCCTTGTCGGTGATCGTTAGTCGCCAAGTTCCGTCGAGCGATTCGCCGACAAATCCAGCATAGCTCGTGTTGACAGAGTTCGGCGCGTTGGTGACGGACGTACCGTCGGTCTGTTGCGTCGGGCGATAGTTGCCGTCTGCGATCGTCGCGGCGTTTCCTAGCAGGGCCGCAGCGTCCTCGACCGACGTCGTTGCCGTGGTCAAGAAGGTCAGGTTCCCGGCTTGGGGCGCGTCGCCTACGTCAGTGCTGTCGCCGTTGATCGTGTCGCCGTCGCCCTGGATGTATTGAAAGAGGTGGACCGAAGTGCCAGTGTCGACGTGAGTCAACGTGATGTCGAGGTCGCCAAGCCACGTGTGCGTAAGCTGCGCAAGAACGACTGAATCCACCGAATCGATGACGAGGTTGGTACCCGCAAGCGTCCTGTCGAACGAAACGGTACCGTTGTCTACTTGGGCGCCGCCTGTTACGCCAAACGCCCACGGGTCGGCGAGCGCGAGGCTCGACACGAGGATGCCCGCAAGGACGGCTGCCCTCCTGAGATTAACCATAAGTTTTTGCTCCAGTTCTGCGGCAAATCCGCAGAGTCTCCAAATAAAGCACTACACCGCTGTAATGCGACGGTTCAGTCTAGCACAGGCGTCAGGTCCCCGCTACGTTTTCAAGTGGTATCGTGCGCGATCTGCGACTTTCCAGTATTTTTGCGAGGAAAGGTATGGCAAGGCGAAAGGTGCCGTTGAAATCGAGGCTCAATACTGCGCCGGCGCCCTGGCACAATGGGTCAGCGAGCGGGCTACTCACAGACAAGCACGCGCCACTAGAACGGTTTTCCACAAGTTTTCCTCATCCTTGCAGTTGAATGTACAATTAACTTTGGTTGGAAAAACCTGTATATACGCACATAAAGTGTCAGGCTAGGCAGATGGAACCTTTGGTTCAAAAGAGGTATCGCTTATGGGAGCCGCCAGGGCTGTTCTTCTACTGACCGACATTGAAGGCAGCACCTCGTTGTGGGAGAACGAGCCCGAGCAAGCGGCCAAGGCGATCGCGCGCCACGAGGACCTCGTCTCCGCGCAGGTCGTAGGTCACGGCGGCGAGGTCGTCAAGTCCAGAGGCGAGGGGGACGCCCTCTTTTGCGTCTTTCGCACGGCAGAGCAGGCGGTGGCGTGCGCCATGGCCGTCCAAAGGGCGCTTGCGGCGGAGCAGTGGCCCACGTCGCAGGCGGTCAGGATCAGGATCGCCGTCCACTGTGGCGAAGTGGAGGGAAGGGCCGAGGACTACTTCGGCCCGACGGTCAACCGTTGCGCGCGTCTTCGCGGCGTCTGCCACGGCGGCCAGATCGTCGTATCCGAGGCGGTGCGCGAAGAGTGCGGCGACGACGTTCCGTTCGTCGACCTTGGCAGGCACAGACTCAAGGATCTACTGAGGGCCGAACACGTTTTCGAGGTCACTTGGTC
>DATLWQ010000291.1:0-4155 GCA_035576225.1 Fimbriimonadaceae bacterium
CAACGAGTCGCCGTCGTCGGTGGCGCGGCGTCGGGCGACTGGCAAGCGGCGAAGGGCGCGGGAGCGGACGCCTTCGTCACAGGAGAGGTTCCGCACCACGTCATGGTTGAGGCGAGCGAAAGCGGCCTCGCTATCGCCGCATCCGGGCACTACGCCACCGAGAACCCAGGCACGATGCGCCTAGGCGAATTCGTTGCCGAAGCGACCGGCATCGAACTGCTCAAGTTTGAGCCAGGCCCCGGAATGTCGGGCCGCCCGCTCTAGCCGAGCCCCAGCGCATTCAGGACTTTGGCCGACCACTTCGGCGACCCGTCCTTGCGGATGTCGACAGCCTCGTTGTACAGAGGCATCAACTTCCGAGGATCGGAGTAACAGGAGAGTAGCGTCTCGCGGCCAAACGTGTTCTCGATCTCGATCGCAACGCGGTAGCCGACGCTGTACCACGGCCCCTGCGTGCCATAGAACTGGACAGCACGATTCTGCACTTCGTCGCCCTTTATCTTCTCGCTCGTCGTGTCTAGCACGAACGACTCGATCCGCCCCATGTCCTCGGCCAGGTGGTCCATGCCGTGCTTGAACGCGTCCTTCACGTCCTGGCTGTAGTAGAGCATCGGGTCGGTCTTCGTGTCGCCCGCTGCGGCGAGGACCGCGTACCCTTCACCGAACGCCCCCAGCCAGTCCCACGCCAACTGCTGGCTCGGTTTGAGCCCCTTCTCCCAGGCGCTGAACTCCTTGGAGGGACAGCAACTTGCGTAACCGATGTGGTGCAGTTCGTGTATGACAGTCTTTTGATATTCTTCCGCTGTCTCATCCGGGTTGAGGTAGAGCATGATCGCGGGATTGGTCTGCGTGTCCCACACGAAGCTGTTCGTATATGACTTGATCAGTGGATAGATCGTCGCATGAATCTTCGCGTCCTTGGGCAGATACGCAAGTGACTTCTTGGCGAGACTTGCCACGTCCGTTTTTCCCCACGCCGCTAGAGTCGTGCGCAGTTTCGGTGCAGCGTCTATGAGTTTCTGTGAGGACACGAACTTCCGGAAGTCGTCATCGGTGAATGGCCGGTGTATCCCGGCTTCACGGTCTTTGAGCCGTCGGTACCCTTCGGTCGCGAAGAGCGTTTGCCAGTCGTTCTCAACTGGAGTCTTCCCTAACATCGAAAGGACGGCCTGGGCTTCGTCGTCCACCCACTTGACGTCCACCTGTGACTGATACATCACGGCGACACACACTGCAAGAATCATCGGTTCGTGATACAGGGCCAACAATTAGGAAAGTTCCGATTAGCATCATAACGTCAGTAACAATGGGAAGGAAGTGCCAAGCGCGACCCGACGGCTCAGGGCTGGCTGGACGGGGCGGTCTTGGGCAAGTGCGCCTCGAACCACGCCTGAGCGAGTCTGGAAACCTCTTCGAGCGCACCCGGCTCCGGAAAGAGGTGCGTCGCCTTGGGCACGATCTCAAGGCTCACCTCGGTCCCTCCCGGCATCTGCGCCATCGCCTTGCGGTTCAGGGCGATCACGTCCGAGTCCAAAGAGCCGACGATCAATAGTGTCGGGCATGCCACTTTGGCGAGCGCTTCACGGGCCAGGTCAGGCCGGCCCCCGCGAGAGACAACAGCCTCGATGGCGCCGTCAAGACGCGACGCCGCGATCAGGGCGGCGGCCGCACCCGTGCTCGCACCGAAGAGACCGATTGACACTCCTTGATCCAGGACATCGCGCTTAGCCCATACCACCGCCTCCTCGAGGCGCGTAGCAAGCAGGGGTATGTCGAAGCGGTTGTCGTACACACGGTCCTCCTCCTCGGTCAGAAGGTCGAAGAGCAGAGTCCCGAACCCCGACAAGCATAGGTTGCTTGCGACGAGAAGGTTGCGCGGACTCTTGCGGCTACTTCCGCTACCGTGGGCGAACACCACCAGCCCATTCGCGCCCTCCGGCATGCACAAGTCGCCGGTTAGACCAGTCTCTGTGACCGGGATCCTGACTTCACGGTGCTTCGGCTCTTTCATGATAGGCCTCCTTCACGATCTCTTGTACCTCCTCGTCCTCGACCGGAGCGAAGTCTCGGTAATAGGAGCCGATGGCAAAGAAGTCCCCCGGCTTGTACGGCACGACCACCTCGTCCACGGCACCCTCAAACCTCGCTTCAACATTCGGTGGGCCGACCGGAGCCGCGACGACGATCCTCTTAGGTCCACGCTTCTGAAGAGCGATCGCACCCGCTCTCATGGTCGAGCCCGTCGCGATGCCGTCGTCGACGATGATCGCGGTCTTCCCTTCCACTGGCACCGGCTCACGAAATCCCAGATAGGCGATCCTCCTCTCGTTCGCCTCTGCCAGTTTTCTCGCCTTCTCCTCCTCGATGTACTCCTGGGAGACGTCGGACACCGCCCGCTTGTTCAGCACGACCTCGCCCTGGTCGGTGATCGCACCGATCGCGTACTCGCGCTGATAGGGGTGGCTCAGTTTTCGCACGATCAAGAGGTCGAGCGGCTTGCCCAGGAAGTCGGCGACCGCCTTCGCAGTCACCGCCCCGCCGCGCGGTAGGCCGTACACGACGCACTCCGTGTCTGCGTAGCGCGATAGCGCCTCCGCAAGCGCCATTCCCCCCGCCTCTCGGTCCCTGAACAACGGTGCGCCGTTCATGCCTCTAGTGTAAACGGCTTTCCCCGAAATTGCGGCGTCGTGTCTTCCACGGACGGAGCCATAGAGGGCGAGCCCCGAGTCTAGGAAACCCTATTTGGCGTAGAGGTCTGCACCCAAGAAGTGTAGCGAGGTGTAGGGCTCATCGCCTAGCACCCAACTGTCGTGCGGCCGGGGCGGCACGTTGAAGAGCGTCCCAGGGGTCAGTTCGTGGACGACACCGTCCTCGAAAACCACCGTTGCCCTCCCTGCCAAGACCAGCCCGACGTGCTCGACGTGACAGAGATCCTGGCCCAGTGCCGGGCCGACGTGATCGGACCACTTCCACCCCGGCTCGTACGTCGCGCGACCGATGGCCATGCCACCAATGTGCACGACCTCGAACTTGCCCTTCACCATTTGCCGGACTTCGTCAGGCTCTTCGAATCGCTTGAGAACGATCTCCAGTTCGTTGAGGTTCATGGCCTGGCATTATGAGGCTCGCCGGAGATTGGTACTGGGCCCACTGGTCTGACGACGCCGCATCGCTGTGCGCCAAAGACGTGCATCGGGCGAACCTCACTTATGAACCGAGTTTCGACTTGAGACGGGCAAACTGCTCGTCGGTCAAAAACGGTTTGGAGTTCGCGATGATGTTGTCGATCGTCTTCTGCAGGTAGGCAGATTCCTCCTCGTCATTAGACTGCCCCTTGCGACGGGCATTCACGAATTCGTCCTTGTACTTCGTGAAGACGATCAAGAACTTTTCGGCCTGGTCCGGGTTCATCTTGACGTCGTGAACAATCTCGTTGTAGGTCCGCGTCTTCTGGCCGACGACAGGTCGCTTGCGCGATGCTGGGTCGTTCGCGCTGCCCAGATAGTGCGAGTTCATGATCACACCGAACAGGACGTATCCAGCGATTCCCACAGCAAGGGCTGCTGTCACGGCGACGAAACGGACGTTCTTGGTGGCTAGGAAGTTCTTCATGGGTTATTGCTCGTAGTCAAACGTCGTGTGCTTCAAGAACCAGTTCACGATGGCTGTGCAGTCCTCGCCCGAGACGTCGCTGCAATAACTCTTCAGGTCTTCGTCGGAGGCGGGAGAGAGGGTGTCCGAACGGTCGATGAAGTGCGTCCGAAGCACGTTTCCGACAATGTGCTCGTCAGGGTCTGTGACGCCGTGCCTCATCGGAACCGACTTGGCGTGGCCGTCCACGTAGACAAAGTTGAAGTGGCCGAAGTGCCTTGCCGAGCCCGGCCCGTTCCAGTTGGTGAAGACGGCCAGCGTGTAGTCCGGCGTCGCCCAAGTGTCACCAAAGAGAAACGTCTTTGCGGGTTGAGTGACCTGAGACTCTGTCTTGCCGACAAGTTTGAACCCCTCCCGGTTGACTCCCTGCTGCTGAGGGTTGAGCAGGCCGATCCCATCGTCCCAAGGGTTGTAGAACCCCCAGTTAAAGCCGTACCCGTAGCACCGTCCGCCTTTGTTGCCGACGGTCGAACAGTCAGCATCGAACCGCAGTGGGCAGTAGAG
>DATLWQ010000292.1:0-4674 GCA_035576225.1 Fimbriimonadaceae bacterium
GCAGTGGTTCCTCGAGCGCGGCAACGCCGAGGACTGGTTCGAGTCGCGGCTCATTACGAGCCTTGCGATCATCTCAGTCGTCTCCGGCGCGCTCTTCATCTGGTGGGAGTTGAAGACGCCGCACCCTGCGGTCAACCTGCGAGTGCTCAAGCACCGCTCGCTCGCCGCAGGTTCTATGTTCTCCGCGCTCTTGGGAATGGGTTTATACGGGACGATCTTCGCTGTTCCGATCTTCGCGCAACAGGTTCTCCACTTTACGTCGATGCAGGTCGGCATCCTGCTCATCCCCGGCGCGCTCGCGGCCGGCTTCAACATGCCGATCATGGGTCGGCTGATCGGGCGGGTCGACACGCGCATCCTGATCACGTGTGGTGCGATCGTCACCTCGCTCGTCATGTTCTCGCTGGCACGCATCAACACGACGATGGGACAGGAGGCGCTCTTCTGGCCGCTGCTGTTCCGCGGGGTCGGCATCTCGATGATGTTCCTCCCGCTCAGCGTCGCGACCATCGGCCCAGTGCCGCGCAAGGACATCGGCTCTGCTTCGGGCTTCTACAACCTGACGCGGCAACTCGGCGGAAGCATTGGTATCGCCATCCTCACGACGCTGATCAGTCAGCGTGCGGCGTACCACTTCGCTCGGCTCACCGACCACGTCACCCTCTACAGCCAGGCGACGCAGCACAGGCTTTCAGCCATCACCAACGGGCTCGTCGCGTCCGGCTCCGACCTCTCGACCGCCAAGGCGCAGGCGCTACAGATCGTCTCGGGGCTGCTGCACGTCCAGGCGTACACGCTCTCCTTCGCCGACGCGTTCCGGATAGGCGGAGTCGCGTTCTTCCTCGTGCTACCACTCGTGTTCTTCCTCGGCCGCGGGATCATCAAGCGCCAAGCGCCGGATACCTTGTAGCGGAGTTCAGTTGTCTCGTCCGTTTTCTGCAATCTCGATCCGTACACTCACCGTGTCTCCCTCTTCGATATTCTCTGCCTTGCGAACCGCGGCCTTGACCGGCACGAGATAGAGGCCGTCCTTCGGGAACAGCGCCGTGCAATAGGTCGTCCTCCCGATCGTCACGTCGCAAGGGATGCAGCCCCAGCCGTAAGTCACGAACTTTGAGATCGCATGGATCTCGTCCGCCTGCTGTTCCGGCACCGTCACAAAATAGAACGGCGCGGGGCCGCGCCAGTACCAGACTTCACCAGTGACCTCGACGAACACTCGTCAAATTTACTCTTTCAGGTGCCCTTTGAGTTCGCTCCACGGCACCTTGATGAAGAACTCCCCGTCGACGTAAGGGCCCGCGTCATAGGGTGAGAAGATCCAAGTGACCCCCGCCTTGGTGACGACGAAGTTTTCGACCATCTTAGGATCGAGCTTTGTCTTGTCGCCCTCCTTGAACCACGTCGCGGCCGCCTTCACTAGTTTCGGGACTACCACCGCGGACGCGACCGCGACGGGGTCCTCTCCCTTCTTGAGAAGGTCGGCGAATTTGAGGCGCCTCGCCTTGCCGTCGACGATCCCCCACGTCATGCCCTGGTAGACGGTGTTGGGGTGCGCACCGCCCGCGAAGTCGAAGACGGTGGTGTAGAGGCTGACAAAGTCCGTCTTCGCAATCGATATCTTGGCTCCAGCCTCGAAGTAGAGCGCACCGACCTTCGGGCGGTCGGCGGTCTCGTAGTCGTCTACCGCGACCATAAAGAATTCGAGTTGGGAGTCGAGCGGAGCGGCGACCTCCTTCGTCGCCAACTTGGCTACGGCACTGTCTCCACTGAACTGCGGATACACAGTCTTGGCGTCGTAGACGTCCTTCTTCGAGGAGTGCTTGAGGGCAAAGGTGACTTTGATGTCCGGCGAGTTCGGAATCTGTGCAAGCGAAGCGAACGCTAACGTAGCGGCGCAGAGGAGCATAAGACCACGGTACCTGACCGGACTCGGACCGACGGCGCTCCTAGGCAACCGGCTCAAAGCGCGCCTGGAAGAACCGCAGGTCGGGCGGCTCGTAGGTGAAACGAAGCCCACCGATCTTTTCGCGCTCCTCATAGACCGCGATGACCGACTCCGCAGTCACGTCCATGTGCGCCTGAGTGTAGACGCGCCGAGGGATCGTCAGCCGCACGAGTTCGAGGTTCGGGTAGTGGTGCTCGCCGGTCTTGGCGTCGCGACCGGCCGACACGATCCCTCGCTCCATTCCGCGAACGCCCGAGTCGACATAGATCGCCGCCGTCAGTGACTGCGCCGGGAACTGGTCTTGAGGGACGTGCGGCAGCACGCGCTTCGCATCGATGAAGATCCCGTGTCCGCCGAAAGGCTTGACCAGCGGCACGCCCCCCTCCTCGATTTTGCGACCGAGGTAGGCGACCTGCCCGACGCGCACGGCGACGTGGTCGTCGGTCTCGACCATCTCGCGGACTCCGCGAGAGAGCGCCTCCATGTCCCGCCCTGACATCCCACCGTACGTCTGCAGACCTTCGAAGGCGACGAGCAAAGCGCGCGCCCGGCGCGCAAGTTCCGGGTCGCGGAGCGCGAGGAACCCGCCAATGTTGACGAGGTTGTCCTTTTTTGAAGAGACGGTCGCGCCGTCAGAGTACGAACAAATCTCAAGCAAGATCTCTCGGATCGGCTTGTCCTTGAACCCCGGCTCGCGCTGCTGGATGAAGTAGGCGTTTTCGAGCGCACGCGTCGCGTCGAGCATGACGAGGATGCCCTGCTCACGGCAGTACTCGTACACCTCGCGCAGGTTCTTCATCGACGCGGGCTGGCCACCCGCGAGGTTTACGTTCGTCTCGAACGACACATAAGGCACGCGGTCGGCGCCGTATTCCTCGACGACCTGTCTAAGTTTGCCGAGGTCGATGTTCCCTTTGAAGGGAAAGTCGCTGCACGGGTCGTGCGCCTCGTCCACGATCACGTCAACAAACGTGCCACCCGCCCTCTCCTGGTGGTAGCGCGTCGTCGTGAAGTACATGTTGCCGGGCACGACGTCGCCCGGTTTGATCAAGATCTGACTGAGGATGTGCTCCGCGCCGCGGCCCTGGTGCGTCGGCACCAGTTCCTCGTAGCCGTAGACTTCCCGCACTGCCTCCTCCAAGTGGTAGTAACTCTTCGACCCTGCATATGCCTCGTCGCCCATCATGAGCCCGGCCCACATGTAGTCGGACATCGCGCTCGTACCCGAGTCGGTCAGCAGGTCGATGTAGACGTCCTCCGAGCGCAGAAGAAAAGTGTTGTAGCCAGCCGCGCGGATGGCCATTTCGCGCTCGGAGCGCGTGGTCATTCGGATCGGCTCGACCGTCTTGATCTTGTAGGGCTCAGCCCAACTTCGACGTTGCGCCATCTTATCGTCCAGCGGGAGGGGTTAACCTATATTTTGGCGCCGCACGCTTTCTTTGCTAGAGCGCATGCGGCGCCGTCGAACTCCCGCTGTGTCCTCATTAAGGAGGACGTAACGACCGCGCTCCATTAGTAGCGGTACTGGTCGGTCTTGTACGGACCGTCGACCGGCACGCCGATGTAGTCGGCCTGCTGCTTGCTGAGAACAGTCAACTCTGCGTCGAGCTTCTTGAGTTGCAGCCGCGCGACCTTCTCGTCCAGGTGCTTCGGCAGCACGTAGACGCCGGGCTTGTACTCCGCTGATTTCTGCCACAGTTCGATCTGCGCCATCACCTGGTTCGTAAAACTCGAGGACATCACGTACGAGGGGTGCCCCGTCGCGCAGCCCAAGTTGACGAGCCGGCCCTTGGCCAGCAGGATGATCTTGTTGCCGCTCGGCAGCGTAATGTGGTCGACCTGCGGCTTGATCTCGTCCCACCCGTAGCCCTCCATCGAGGCGACGTTGATCTCGCTGTCGAAGTGGCCGATGTTGCACACGATCGCCTGGTCCTTCATCTTGTCGAGGTGATGTTTGTCGATCACGTGGTAGTTGCCGGTTGCGGTGACGAAGATGTCGGCCTTGTCAGCGGCGTACTCCATCGTGACGACCTTGTAGCCTTCCATCGCCGCCTGTAGTGCGCAGATCGGGTCGATCTCCGTCACCCACACCTGCGCCGAGAGCGCGCGCAGCGCCTGCGCCGAGCCCTTGCCGACGTCGCCGTAGCCGCACACCACCGCGACCTTGCCCGCCACCATGACGTCGGTCGCGCGCTTGATGCCGTCGACCAGCGACTCGCGGCAGCCGTAGAGGTTGTCGAACTTGGACTTGGTCACCGAGTCGTTCACGTTGATCGCGGGAAACAGCAGGCGCTTTTCCTTCGCCATCTCGTACAGGCGGTGCACGCCCGTGGTGGTCTCCTCGGTCACGCCCTTGATGTCCTTCGCGACCCTCGAGTACCAGCCGGGCTCCTGGGCGAGGCGCTTGCGGATCGCGCCGAAGAGCGCGGTCTCCTCCTCGTTCGAGGGCCTGGCGATGGCCGAGGCGTCCTGCTCCGCGCGGATGCCCAGGTGCGCGAGCAGCGTCGCGTCGCCGCCGTCGTCGAGGATCATGTTCGGCCCCCTCATTTGCGTTCCGGAGCCGAACTCGAAGATGCGGTGCGTGTACTCCCAGTACTCGTCGAGCGACTCGCCCTTGTACGCGAACACCGGCACGCCCTCGGCCGCGATCGCGGCGGCGGCGTGGTCCTGGGTGGAAAAGATGTTGCAACTGGCCCAGCGAACCGAGGCGCCGAGCTCGACGAGCG
>DATLWQ010000293.1:0-2128 GCA_035576225.1 Fimbriimonadaceae bacterium
AGAGCGGGAGAAGTTCCCTCGCGACCACGTGGGCGAGAGCCTCCAGCCGGCGGCGTGCGGCATTATCCACGAGATGGGGGTCTGGGACAAGATTGAAAGGGCGGGATTCCCGGTCAAGATCGGCGCGACGTACAGGTGGGGCACCGACGACCGACTGTGGGACGTCGAGTTCGTGCCGGGCGCAGTCGTTCAGGACTGCCAGAGACCGTCCCCTTTCCAGGGCGTGCGGGCACAGACGGCTCTGCAGGTCGACCGGGCGATCTACGACAAGATCCTGCTCGATCACGCGGGAGAACTCGGCTGCGAGGTGCGCGAAGAGACGCGTGTCAAGACCGTCGAGAAGGACGGCGACCGCGTCACCGGCCTGGTGTTGGACGACGGAAGCAAGATTGAGGCCCGCTACTACGTCGATGCGACCGGCTCCTCGGGGCTCCTGCGGCGCGCGATGGGAATCGAGGTTGAGAGCCCGACTGCGCTGCGGAACATCGCCATGTGGGACTACTGGCAGAACGCGGAGTGGGCGGTCGAGATCGGGGTCGACGGCACACGCGTCCTGATCCTCTCCCTCGAATACGGATGGCTGTGGTTCATCCCCCTCAGCCCGACTCGTACGAGCGTCGGTTTCATCTGCCCCGCCGAATACTACAAAAAGTCGGGCATGACGCCGGAGGAGTTGTACAACAAGGCGCTTTCGGACGAAAAGGTCATCGCTGGGCTCATTGAAAACGCAGAGAGGGAGAACAAGTTCCAGACCACGAGCGACTGGTCGTACATCGCGGACCGGCTGGTTGGAGAGAACTGGTTCCTCGCAGGTGACTCGTGCGGCTTTGCCGACCCGGTGCTGTCTGCTGGCATCGCCCTTGCCCAGAACGGGGCTCGGCACTGCGCCTTCACGATCATGTCTCTGGAGGACGGCGAACTCGACCCCATGTGGCTGAAGGACGCCTATAACAAGACTGGAAGAGCGCGCATACGGCAGCACGTGATGTTCGCCGACCTGTGGTACGGCGGCAACGGGTGCTTCACCGACCTGAAGGAGCAAACCCGTGAGATCGCCGAGACGGCAGGGCTCTCTTTGGACGGCGACAAGGCGTTCCGGTGGCTGGCAACGGGCGGGTTCGTCCACGACGACCCTTCGGCACCGTTCGTCGGTGGCTTTTCCCTGACCGCAGTCAGGGGCATCAATGACAGGCTGTGCGAAACCCGCGGGACTTGGGCGACGAGCGAGCACAACAAGTTCGTCCTCGACCTGGGTGAAGCGGAAATTGAGGACATCCCGATCCTGTACAACGGCCAAGTGGTTCCGAGGCCGTGCTTCGTCAAAGAGCACAGGTATCTGCCGCAGTACGGATATTACGGAGTAGCGACGGCGCTGCTCAAGAAGTACCAGTACATCGATGAGATGGTGCCGCGACTCGAGGCCTACTTTAGCCGCAACCCGACGATGCCGACGATCGAGCACGACGTGCAGAACACGATCTCAGCGATCGAGGCGATGGTCGCGCACGGCTGGGTGACGACCTCCTACGACCCGGACCACCCGCTGATCAAGTTCGCCTTACCGGAAGAGTCCGAAATCGTCCACACGAACAAAGACTTGCTGTGGTTGACGCCTGAGATCAACTGATCGTGGTATAACGACCGAAGTCCGCTGGTGCTGCGCGTCGTCGCGTGGCTCCGTCGGGGGAAGCCCGGTGAAATTCCGGCACTGTGCCGCAACGGTGAACGGCCGCTCTTGGCCAAAGTCCGAACGCCCGCCCAGCGGTTGTCCGTAGGTCGCCGGCGAGCATCGGTGCAGCAGACGGCGGTTCGCGTCGGTGACCTCGGAAAGAGGTTACGATGCATAACTCAAACAAAGGAGCGTTCACGCTCATCGAACTGCTCGTCGTCCTGGCCATCATTTCCGTGCTGGCCGCCATCCTCTTCCCTGCTTTCGCCAGTGCGAAGGCCGCCGCCAAAAAGATCGAATGCATGAGCAACCTGCGGCAGATCGGGATCGCATGGTCGCTCTATAACACCGACTATGACGACACGGTCATGCGGACGTACACGATCGGTAGCGACCGCTATTACTATTGGTGGGGGTCCTACGACGGGACCACGCTTCGAGAACAGGAAGCGCTGCTCT
>DATLWQ010000294.1:0-7339 GCA_035576225.1 Fimbriimonadaceae bacterium
GACAACCTGGCGACACGACCATGAACGGTTCGCGCGAGCGTGTGCAGTTCAGCACGGTCGCATCGCGAATGATCACGCCGGCCAGCGAGATTTCCCGGTTGAGGAACTGCCCGACGATCGCCTTGTACCGCTCGAAGACGACCAGGCCCTGCCTCACGTTGTCGGCCATGTTGACCAAGAGCGCTACGTCGGCCTGAGGGTTCTCGTCGAAAAGCAGTTTGGTCGTCGCGTAGGCGTCCATCATGCTCGTCGGATCAGGCGTGCAGACCACGAGCACGCGGTCGGCCTTCTTTAGGAACGTCATGACTGAGCGGCCGATTCCCGACGCCGTATCGATCACGACGTGGTCGTACTGCTCCGTCAGTTTGTTGACCTGCTTCCACAGGCCGTCGAGGCTCTCCTGGTCGAGGTCGACGAGTTCCTTGGCGCCCGTGCCGCCAGAGATCACATCGATGTCGTATTCGGTGGCTGTGACCGCCTGACCCGCCTGGACGTCGCCAGAGACCACGTCCTTCATGGTCGACTGGGGAGATATGGCGAGCAGCACGTCGACGTTCGAGAGCCCGAGGTCCGCGTCGACCACCAAGACCTTCTTCTCATCGTGCGCCAGCGCGATGGCTAGGTTCGTGGCGATGTTGGTCTTGCCGACGCCTCCCTTCCCGCTCGCGATCGCGATCGTCTTCATGCGGCCCTCCGTTTTAAGAATCCTTTACGCTTCGACTCTGCCACGCCAGCCACGCCGTCGCGCTCTGCTTCTCGCGAGGCATCGCGGTACGCCTCCCTCAGCGCAGCGAGGACGAGGGGCATTGCCGCGGCTTCTGGCTCGACCTTCATCGAGGTCGCCTTTGCTATCTGGTCGAGCGCGGCCTGGTCGAACGGCTCGACGCTCTTGCAGAACAGCGTGCCTTCCTCGATCCGCACGGGGATCGCGAGCGCGCCGATAGCGAGGTTTGGCGGAACCGCCTTGACCGCTTCCTTCTCAAACTCAATCCGACCGCCGAACACGATGGGAACTTCGAAGTCTTCCTTTGCCTCTTCAGGTTCCTCTGCATTGGCCGACTCTGCCACGGGCGCTTCTCGCTCCGACTCTTCGGTCGTCGGGGTCGCCTTGTCCGCGGCTGCCTCGAGCATCCGCTCGATGTCGTCATCGTTCAGACCGAGGTCCGTCACTTCCTCCTCTTGCTCTGGCTCTTTAGCGTCGTCCTGAAGTACGGTCAGCGCGACCTCTTCTTCTGGTGTCAGGGCCTCCGACAGATCCTCAAACTCCGACTTGTCGGCAGAGAGCCGCAGTTCGGCGACTTCCTCCTGGAGTTTGGCTACCTGCACGGAGAGTTCGGCGATCTGCATCAGCAGGCTGGTGAGTTCGCTGCTCCTTACTTGCGCCTGGGGTTGCTGGACCGGCTCTGCCGGGGGCTCAGTGACCGGAACCTCGACCTCCTCTTCTTGGGCGCCGGCGACCGGAGCCTCATCAGGCTCTTCGGCGACTTCGACAATCGGGGGCTCGACAGGCTGATCTTGGGCCTCAGCGGCCAGCGGCGCCTCGACCGGTGCCTCCTGTTTCTCGGCAGGCTCCCTGGCTACCCACTGGATCGGCTGGTCGACAGACTCGGAGGAGGGGCGCTCGGGCGGCCCCTCGCCGCCTGACCCTCTTCGCGCGAACTTGTTCATAGCCTAGCCCAGGGCCGAATACGGAGCGGCCCAACCTTATTTTCGGTTCTGGTGGGCTCAAATCTCAGGCAGTTCTAGGGGGCAAATGGCACCACGCAGAGCCTACGCGGGCCGTGGACTCCCATGACCATCACGCCTTCGACGTCGGCTGTACGGCTGGGGCCGGTCACGATCACGCCGGTCTCCGGGCCCATCTTGGAGATCGCCTCCTCCAAGCCTGCGATCGTGCGGCCCGGATCGACCAGCGCTACGTGCACGGGCGGGGCCAGACTGAGCAGTCGCGAACGGCCTGGCGTCGCGCTCAGTACGATGCTTCCTGTCTCGGCGACCGCGAACTCAGCCATGGTCACTCCCGCTTTGGCCTCCCAGACGTCTGTCGCGGGCTCCCGCAGGCGGGCAACCACGCTCTGCGGCACGTCGACGTCGCACATCGCCTTGCCGGCGAACTCCGCCAAGTCTTCGAGGGAGCGAAGTTCTCCGCCGAGTTCCTTCAGGCGGGCGACGAACCGCTCCCAAAGGTCGCTCTTCGGCACAGCCTTGACGTCGACTGAGAGAGTGGGAACGCCTCCGCCGCGCGCTTCGGGAAGCGCATCGAGGATGGTCTCACGGTCGTCCACGCCACCACCTCCTGAAGTCGACGCGCTTGCGCGGGAACTCGCGGAACTCCTTCCAGCCTCGGGGCGGCTCGACCATCGGCAACAACTTCAGCCCGGCCTTCCAAAGCAGGTTGCTACGTGCGGCGAGGCCGAACCACGTCCATTCCGAGGTGCGGTTGCGCTCGTCCTCAGAACGTAGTTTGAGCAGCATGTCCGGGATCGGGATATCGACGGGACACACCTCGCGGCAAAGGCCACAGAGGGTCGAAGCCTTTGCGAGTTCGCCCATCTTGGGCACGCCGTCGAGGGCAGGTGCGAGCACCGCGCCGATCGGCCCCGGATACACGTGGCCGTAGGCATGGCCGGTCGACCGGCGGTAGACGGGGCAGCCGTTCAGGCACGCGCCACAACGGATGCACCGCAGCGCGTAACGGAACGGGCCCTTGAGCACGCGCGAGCGGCCGTTGTCGAGCAGGACGAGGTGGACCTCCTCCGGCCCGTCGGCCTCCTCCTTCTTCGGGCCGCCGATGAAGTGCGTGTACACAGTCAGCCGCTGGCCCGTCGCGGAGCCGGCGAGCAGGCGAAGGAAGAGCGCGAGGTCCGATTCTCGCGGCAGGACCTTTTCGATCCCCATCAGAGCGATGTGGACGCGCGGCACGGTCGTCGAGAGGCGGTTGTTCCCCTCGTTCTCGACGAGCACGATGCGCCCGGTCTCCGCGATTGCAAAGTTGACGCCGCTCACTCCGACGTCGGCCTCCTGGAACTTCGAGCGCAGGTGCGCGCGCGCCTGCATGGTCAGTTCTTCTGGCTCTTCGGTGTAAGGGCCGAGTTTCTCCCTCTCAAAGGAGCGGGCGATCGACTTTCGGTCCTTGTGAATGATCGGTGCGACGATGTGGCTGGGCTTGTCGCGGTCGATCTGTACGACGAACTCACCGAGGTCGGTCTCGACAGGCGTGTGTCCGGCGATGGTGAGGTGCCGGTTGAGATGGATCTCTTCGGTCGCCATCGACTTCGCCTTGACGACCGTGCCTCCGTTTGGAGCGACCCGGTCGCAGATGCCGGTAATGATCCTGTTCGCGCTCGCTGCGTCCTTCGCCCAATGGACGGTAACGCCGTTCTTCGCGCAATTCGCCTCCAGTTTCAGGAGCAGCGGTTTGAGGTTGTCGAGGACGTAGGACTTTACGTCTGCCGCTTGGCGCCGCGCGTGGTCGACGTCGTCAAAGACTTCGGGGAGAGTCTTGGCGCGCGCGCTGAAGACTCGCTCGGTGGAGGCGCGCACGCTGCGTACGACGTCCTCATCGAGCGAGCGGACGTAATCGTCGAAACGGTTCTTCAATCGAGCGCCTCCGCCAAGACCTGCGCGACGTGCACGAACTTGATGTCCATCGAATGGCGCTTGGCCAGGCCCTGTAGGTGCATAGCACAACCCATGTCTCCGCTCACGACCTGGTCGACGCCGGCAGCCTCGATCTGCCGCAGTTTTTCGAGCCCGATACCCTCGCTGACCTTGCCGTGCGTCACGCTGAACGATCCGCCAAACCCGCAGCACTGCTCGGGCGTCCCGACCTCGACGACCTCCAGCCCTTTGATCGACTTGAGAAGTTGCCTCTGCTGGTCGCGCAGACCGATCATGCGACCGTGACACGCTCTGTGCAGCGCCACCCTTCGCGGATCGACGGAGCCTCCCCACTCCTTGCGTCCGAGGACGTTGACAATGAACTCACACAGTTCGTAGCACTGTCTGGGGGCCGTCAGTCCGAGAAGCGCAAACCCGTGGCGGACCATGGCCGCGCAGGAAGCGCTCGGCACCACCACTGGACTGTCGCCGTCGAACACCTCGAGCGTCCGCATTGCGACGGCCCTCGCCGCGTTCCAGTCACCGGCGTTGAAGGGCGGCTGGCCACAACACGTCTGAGCGACCGGAAAGTAGATTTCGCAGTCCGCGCTTTCTAGAACCCGCGCTGTCGCCACCCCTACTTCGCCATACACGGCGTCGCAGAGACAGGACAGCATGAGGCGCACCTTCATACAGGCACACCGGGCTCGTACCTGCGCATTTCGCCACTCGCGTCGATCAACGAGCCCAGTTCGTCCGCCCTAATTTCTCCGGCCGCCACCATCTGGACGCCCAAGTTACCCAGCACAGTCGCCTCGACGGGGCCGGAGACGACCTCCAGACCGGTTCCATCTGCCAGACCTTGACAGATGTCGGGGTTCTGGCAACCGCCGCCAGCGACGCGTATCCTCGTAAACTGTCTTCCCACGACTTCTCCTAGTTTGGCAGGTTGGTGCACTGTGGCGTTCACGAGGCTCCGGATCGCCATCGCCGCCCAGTGCGCGGCCTTGGTCGGAGTCCTGCTCGCGAGTTCCAGTACGGAAGCCGACATCGAGTGTGGGTTATAGAGGTCTTTGTGGAAGTAGTCGAACTTGCCGTCAAACCCGTAGTCGGCGTGCGCCAGCCATTCAGGGATCGACTCGGGCACGCCCATCTCGTCGTGCAGACGGTTGATGATGTAGAAGCCCGGGATGTTCTTGAGGAAGCGCACGCGGCCGTCGTGGGTGCGCTCGTTGGTCCAGCCGCCGTTCTCTGCGACCGAGGAGACCAGCGGCTTGTCGATGACCGTGCCGAGCAAGGTCCAGGTTCCGATATTCAGGAAGACGTCAGAGTCTCTCAGCGTGCCTAGTCCGCAGACCGCCGACGCCGTATCGTGGCTCGCGACGCTCGCTAGTTCGACACCGGGCACGATCTGCCCGAGAAGACGGCCGCACGGCATCGGCTGTTGCAACGGCACCGGCCATTCGGCAAGGTCGAAGACCTCCTCGCACCACCGGCCGTCCAGCCCCATCATCTGCGTGGTGGAACACTGCGTCGACTCGTGGTTGACTCGCTTGGTGAGTTCGTGGCCGAAAAGGTCCGGTAGGAGGAGCCAGCGCATCTTCCCGGGCCAGTCCGGATGTTCGCGCCTTCTTGCGATCAGTTGGTAGAGCGTGTTGAAAGGCTGGTGCTGGACTCCTGTGAGTTCGTACAGGCGCATCCTGTGTCCGACCATCTCGTCATAGACGCGCGTGTGCGAGTCGTCCCGGTAGGCGACAGGGTCACGGATCGTCTTGCCCTGAGCGTCGATGAATCCGTGGTCGACGCCCCACGTGTCGATCCCGACCGTCGCCCTTTTGAAGTTAGCAACGGCATAGTCGACGGCGTCGTGGCAGAGCCCGGAGAGCAGGTCGTAACTCCAGTGTCCCTTGATGGGCTCGTGCGGCACCTGCTTGACGATCTCGTACCGTATCTCACCCCCTTCCAGCCAACCCGCGGCGATGCGCACCGAAGAGGCGCCCATATCAACCGCTACAGCCCCGAAAGACCGCCTGGCCATGACAATATGCTACCGTACTTCGGCCGAATTCGTTAGCGTAATTTCGGGCTACAGTGAACCTAATTGGGGGCTTGATACGTCAGCGAACGAAGCCTTCTCGGTTTCCGCCGTCGACCGTGATCGTGCAGCCTGTCGTGCGGCTCGATCTCGCCTCGCTCGCGAGCCACGCGACCGCCTCGGCGATGTCCACTGGTCGCACGTGCTCCTTCAGCAGAGTGCGGTTCTTGTAGTAGTCCTCGACTTCGTCCACGGATATGCCCAGAGATGCCGCTGTCTGCGTACGCCAGGCGTCGCTCCAGATTCCGCTTCCCTGCACTACCGCGTCGGGGTTGACGGCGTTGCAGCGGATCTTGTGCTTGGCCATGTCGGTCGCTGTGCAGCGCATCAGGTGCAGTTCGAACGCCTTGGCCGCAGAGTAGAGCGCGGCGTTGGAACCGACTGCCGTGCCGTTCTTGCTTCCGACGACGACGATTGAGCCACCTGTGCCCTGTTCGATCATGAGGCGACACGCCTCCGCCATAGTCTCGAAGTATGCATCGACCAGGAGGTCGCGCAGAAACTCGTAGTCCGCAGGCGAGGTGTCGGCGACGGTGCCGCGCCTGGCGTTCCCGGCGTTCACGACGCACGCGTCGACGCCACCGAACTTCAAGACTGCCTTCTCGAACGCGCCGTGCAGGGCGGACTTGTCGGTCACATCGCAGACGTCGGTGACGACCTGCTCTTTGTATTCGTCCAGACCGCTTAGCGCTTCGTTGAGTTTCTCCTCGTTGATGTCGAGCATGACGACGCACGCACCGAGCGAGAGCAGCCGCTTCGCCGTCGCAAGGCCGATGCCCTGCGCCGCGCCGGTCACGAGCGCGATCTGCCGCGACATCTCCTGTTCCGGTGGCTGGCGACGGAGTTTCGCCTCCTCCAGCAGCCAGTACTCGATGTCGAAGGCCTCTTGTTCGGGTAGAGCGGTGTACGATGAGACCGCCTCGGCGCCGCGCATCACGCGGATCGCGTTGCGATAGAACTCTCCGGTGACGCGTGCTTCTTTCGGGTTCTTGCCGAACGAGACCATGCCGACACCGGGAACGAGGACCACGCTCGGGTTCGGGTTGCGCATCGCTGGCGAATCGGGCCGCTTGCAACGTTCGTAATACTCGGCGTAGCCTTTGCGGAAGTCTGCGAGCGCGGCGTCCATGTCACCATCGTGCTCGATAACCATCGGACGGATCTTTGTACGAAGGAAGTGGTCCGGGCACGAGGTGCCGAGCGCAGCGAGCGCGGGCATCTTCTCGCGCGAAAGAAAGTCAAGGACTTCGTCGCTTTGGTCGATGCAAGCGATCAGGCGCTGCCCCTCGAACGCCACCTTTCCGCGCAGGCGCGGCAGCATTGCAAGAAGTTTCGCGCGGTCGTCGTCGAGGCGCTGTGGCCGCACGGTGGCGCCAAATGGATCGCCTGTACCGTGCTCGTCGATGTACTGCTGCGCGACGTTGATCATCCGGACCGTGTCTGCGTAGCACTCCTCCCAAGTGTCGGCCCAATTGATGAAGCCGTGCGAACCCATCAGCGCGCCTTTGATGCCGGGATTCGCTTTGATGAGGTCGCGTAGCATCAGTCCGAGTTCAAAGCCGGGCCGCTTCCACGGCAAGTAGCCCATCTCACCGGCCCAGACCTCGTGGGTGAGCCGTTCGGCTTCGGTCGAGGCTGCAATGG
>DATLWQ010000295.1:0-7917 GCA_035576225.1 Fimbriimonadaceae bacterium
GGTGAAGCGGCCCTCGCCGGGCGGGCGCGCGTTCCAATTGGTGTCGCGTGTGCAGAGTGCGGCCTGGACGTCAGGCGCGCTCTCGAGCCCCATGAGCAGATATTTCACCGCGTAGGTCGATGGCATTGTAAGGCGAGATTACCGATATTCCTTGTCTGAATCGCACCACCTCCCTAGCCCTCCCCGAGGGGGAGGGAACGAATCGTCGGCTTTAGTGAAGTCGCGTGCGCTTTTTATTTTGTGGAGCCGCGGACTTGCCGTCACAAGTCCGCACTGAAACGAGGCGGGGGCGGTGGTCGTTGTAGGCGCAGATGGCGCGGACGCCCCAGACGTTGGCGACCTCGACGGCGTCGCTATAGCGGGGCGGGTTGAGTTTGCCGTCGCGGCAGCGGCGGTTCTCAGGGTCGTAGCGTGGGCAGTCCCGACAGTCCATACTGTGTTTCGTGAGTGCGATCCTATTGTGCGCGATCGCGGTCTACGGCCCGCAACTGACGTTCGTAGACGGTGCGTTCAATGTTACGGACGGTGACAAGACAGAGACCGTCGCCCTGAACGCGGGTGCCGCCTCTGCGCCCCTGGTCGGGGACAACATCAGCATGCAGGTCGGCGACGTGCTCGTCACGTTCGACGAGCGAGGGCTCGGCATCCAATACGGAAAGCAGGGAGGCTTCACGACTCTGTCGTACATGCCGACGACGCCGAAACTGTTCTCGGCCGAAGAGATCAAGGCGAACGCCGACGCGATCACAAGCGGCGAGCGGAGTGCGCGCGTGTCGGCGGTCTCCGGTTTCGTGGTCGTCAAAGACACGCTCTACATGCTGATGCGCTGGGAAGACAAGGACGGCAAGCCATGGCTTGAGACCCTCGTGGATCTCGATACGAGCGGTGCGGCCCCCAAGGTGGGACTCGTCGACAAACTCGTCGGCACTTCATTCGCGAGCGGGACCGTGAGCGACCAGTTGCACGCGGCCGGAGAGTCCGTGTACGTCGTCACGCGAACCGCAGACTCGCTGTTGGTCGAGTCGTACGACACGGTCACCGCCAAGATGGATCGCAGGACGGTCGGCCCCGCAGTGGACATTTTGAGGCCGTTCGGCAGTGAGTACTTGACGGTGCGGAAGACAGCGTACGGCACTCGGATCGTGGGCTTTTACAAGACGGGTGGCGGCCCGCCGCACGAGGTCTACGAGACCCGCGGGACAGTGGTTCCTGCGAGCCTGACGTCGGCGTTCGTGGTTGACGAGTGGGACGGTCGCTACCTGGTCGATGTTTCTTCAGGCGGAAAGTTGGCGCTTGGAAAGGACTCGGGTTATGCGCCAAGTTCGTCTGGCGTCATCGTCTGGTCGCCGGCTGACGCGCCGGAAAAGGCGACGCTCTACGGCAGCGGAGGATGGACTCCGGTCGCAGAGTGGACCAAGAAGTAGCGGGTCAGGCGACGTTGACGGGCTGACCCGACTTCGCGCTCTCGTACCCTGCAAGGGCGACGGCGCTCGCCTGGAGCCCGTCGTACATCGTAACCTTGGGCGGGCGTCCCTCGTTGTGCGCGGCCAGGAACTCGTCGACCATCAGGCGGTCCAGGCCTGTGCCGTATCCGATCGTGGAGTGACCTTCGCGGTAGCGCTCCGCGCCGAGGGCGAAGAGGTCGAGTTCGATCAGGCCCTTTTCACCGACGATCTTGAGGGTCACGTCGCCCCAGACGCGGTAACTCGCGGGGCGCGACCAACTCGCGTCGATGGTCGCGAAGACGCCGCTCGGGAAGTTGACGGTGAGCACCGCAGAGTCGTCCCAGTCCTTTCCGTACACGTTGTTGCCGGTGACCGCGTAGACGCTGGACGCGTCTTCGCCGTAGAGCCGCCGGAGCAGGTCGGCGACGTGGACCGTATGGTCGATCATCGCACCGCCGCCGGACTTGTCCTTCTCGGTGAACCATCCGCCTGGGCACCTGCCGTGGTTGGTCGCATTGACCGCGAGAACGCGCCCGATTTCGCCGCTCTTGGCCTTGGCCATCGCGCTCTCGAAGGCGGGCGAGAACGGGCAGGGGAAGGCGGTCATGAGCATGACGCCGCTGCTGTTGACGGCGTCGCTGATCTTCTTTGCGTCGCCGGGGAACGCGGCGAGCGGCTTTTCGCACAGGATGCTCTTGCCCGCTTTTGCAGACTCTGTGATCAGGTTTGCGTGCTCGACGTTCTTTCCGGCGATGACCACGGCGTCGCACGCATCGAGCAGGGCGGCCATGTCGCCCCACTGCTCACTGCAGTGCCTCTCGGCGAAGTCGGCGGAGAGCGTCGCGTCCTCGTCCCAGTGTCCGACTAGTTCGGCGTCGGCGGCATTGAGGCACGCGACGTAACTGGGTGCGTGCACGTGGCTGACACCGAGCACTCCAACGCGGACGGACATGGGGCTAGTATGCCCGTTGCGGAGGCCTGACCAAGGCCGTCCTGCCCGCGCCAGCAAACTTGATCACGACGTGCCAAGCGAGGTCCGGGTCTATCAGTCCGCCTGCGCGCTCGGGCCACTCGATGAGACAGAGGTGGGAGTCGAGATAGTCCTCGACGCCGGTGCCCCGCCACGACTCGACGCGGTAGAGGTCGGCGTGCATGACGGGCGGGTCGGTCTCGAAGGTCTGGACGATGTTGAAGGTGGGGGAGCGTACGGGCTCGGTGTGGCCGAGTGCTTCGAGGAGCCCTCTGACGAGAGTGGTCTTGCCTGCGCCGAGTTCGCCGTGCAGGAAGACGACGTCGCCGACTCTCAGTCTCTTGCTCAGTTCCGCGCCCAGCGCGCGCGTGGCGGCCTCGTCGGGCAGTTCGCGCTCCACGCGCTAATCATGCACCAATAGGTGACATTGTTCAGTCAAAGGTCGAAAGTCAGGAGCTCCGAGGTACGGAGGTTTGGATATGGAGGGCCTGCCACCAGTCGCAAGTGTCGAAGGTACGGTGTCCTTCACCCCGTCCCTAGCCCTCCCCCAAGGGGGAGGGGAACCGCGGTCGGCGCTCAGAAAAAAAGAGAGCGTGGCGCGAGGTGAGTCCGGAGGAACGGAATCGGTTGCGCCACGCTAAGGCTTGGACGTTGCGAGAAGTGGGGCCCGGGGTTTGACCCCCGGGCCGTCTTTTCGCTGTGAGTAAGTCTCACTTCAGATCACCGAAGCAGGTTGAGCACGGACTGCGGGGCGTTGTTCGCCTGCGCAAGGACCGAGAGACCCGTCTGCTGGAGGATCTGATACTTGGTGAACCTCGTCATCTCCGACGCGATGTCTGTGTCGCGGATGGACGACTCGGTGGCCGAGAGGTTCTCGTCGGCAACACCCAGCGAACGGATGTTCGACTGCAGGATGTTGCGCATGAACGAGCCGATCTCTCCACGCTTCTGGTTGAGGCCGTCGATGGCGTTGTCGATCGTGTCGATCGCCGCCGTCGCGCCGTCGGCCGTCGTGACGTCGATGCCGCCGAAGCCGAGCGCGGTCGCGCTGAAGTTCGGGATCCAGAGTTGCGTGGTCTGGTTGGCGTTGCCGCCGATCTGGAACTGTGCCGTTCCGACCGTGACCTGGGCGACCGCCGTGTAGGTGCCGACGACGTTGCCGGCCTCGTTCAGGACGATCTTGTTGCCCTTGATGTCCGTCAGGGTCAGGCCGTCGTTGCCGTAGGCGCCGCCGGTGAACGTCACCGGGTTGAGAGTGCCGACGGTCGCGGTGGCGACCGCATCGGTGCCTGTTACGCTGGCCGTTCCGGCCGCGGAAAGGATCACACCAGAGGCGTCGACGAGGTTGACCTTGAAGTTGGAACCGTACGTCTTTTGCTGCAGTTGGATCTGGCCGTTCGTGCCGTCGAAGACCGCAGTCGCGGTGACGCCGGTGTTCTTGGACTGGTCGTTGATCTTGGTGACGACGTCACCGAAGGTGTCGGTGGCCTTGACGTTGATAGTCGTGCCGTTGATGCTGAACGAGCCGTCGGCGCCGATGGCCGTCGCCACGTAGGTGGGGAGGTCGACCGCGGCGGTCGTGCGGGTCCCGAGCAGTGTCGCCTGGGTCGCGGCCGTGGTGACGTCGAGTTGGACAGCGCCGTCCGCCGTCAGAGTCTGGCTGCCGATCTCGCCGTTGAGGGAGATGGACTTGAGGACAGTGGAGTTGACGACGGTCGCATTGACGCCCGCCGAGCCGTCGAGGATCTTCTTTCGCCCGAACTGTGTCTGCTGGGCGATCCGGTCGATGGACCTGGTGATCAGGTCGATCTGGGTCTGGTTGGCCTGCAACTGTGAGCTGCTGAGGGTGCCGGTGTTAGCCGAGGCGACGGCGAGCGAGCGAGCGTCGCGCATCAGCCGCGAAATCTCGTCGAGGGCGCCTTCCGCCGTCTTGGAGTAGTTGAGCGCGTCCTGGCTGTTCTTGATCGCCTGCTCCACGCCGCTGATCTGTGCGCGGAAGTTCTCGCTGGCGATGAGTCCCGCCGGGTCGTCTGCGGCCGAGTTGATCCTGAGGCCTGTCGAAAGTTTGTTGATAGAACCGGCGAGGCTCGTGCCCGTCGCATTGAGGTTGCGAAGGGCGTTCATCGCCGGTACGTTCGTGTTTACGCGAAAAGACATTTTTGTTTTTCCTCCGTGAGGCCCGCCCGAAGCCCTTCCTGGGCTCCGCATCCCCCGAGGGGGCACAACGCGCCTAACAACAGCCTTTTTCCCTGTCAGAATTGCCGGGTAACCAGTAAAAATACTGGGATTCGGTAATTTTGCGGGGTTTGTCGGGAAGCCGGTAATTGTGCGTGTGTGAGGGCTGGCGCTTTCCTATCAGCAGATTAGGCCGGCTTTTTGTCCACAAAGTTTTCCACCATTTGGTCCTTTAGGCTAGATTCGTTCCGTCCCTTGCTATAACCGCGAACAAATGAACCGTGCCAAGTGTTCTAAGAGCACGAGCCCAGGACGGGTGAAGCCGATGGCTAACAGGGACGTAATAAATCTACTGACTGGAAAACTTGCCTGTATTTTCGCCATACTGGACCGCTACGGAGCGGGACATGGCGAAAGTTACGGAAAGAACTCTGGGGGGAGTTCAAGCTATGACCGGTACCTATTCGAGAGATATGAACGAGTTTCTACGTGAACTCAATAGCGAGAAGCCTAGCGAGAAGATCGTAGATCTTGCCAGGAAGCTGGAAGAGCGTGGTGAACTTGCACCTGGCTCAACGCGTGACGTATTCGCGCTCTATATTGCGTACCTGATTCAGTCCGTCGTTCCTAGCAAGGAGCTTGGAAAGGATGGCGGACGAACCCACGCAACGAGATGATCCGGAGGAATCTACATCTGCTCCAGGCATCAGCGAGCTAATAAAGGCGGGTGCATGGTCGAGCCAAGCACAAGAAAGTGAGCTCCTTGCCATTATCAAGGAGAAGGTTTCGAACCTTAGCCCCAAGAATGCCGCAAAACTGATTCGCGAATTCCGCAAACCCAGCGACGGACCACAACACAGTGCGACAAAGCACAAGAACGTCTGCCTCCTTGTCGCACTGGGGTTGCTCCTGGCATTTCTGGGCACTATACTGATCGTTGGGGACAAGGATACGAAAGCATATATTACGGAACTTTCCAAGATCATCATGCCTGCCGTTCTCGCCTACTTTGCGGGGCGTCGCGCCAAGAGCTGACACTTTGGTGCAAGAGTAACGAGTTTGGGCCCAAGTGATGAGACATCTGGCCAAACATCAGCGTGGCTTCAGAAAGAGCTCCCAAAGTGCAAGATGACGAATTCAGAGAGAACGAGACTCACGAACCCAGAGAAACGGGGCCAACCCGGTCGAATCTAGAGCGTCGTCACAAACCTACGGTTCAAGCATGAGTCAAGCCAGGGGAGTTTGAGAGCGAGCCCGGGCCGACAAACCTTCGAGAGCGACATTTTTCAAGCAAACACAGGTTCCTTGGCGAACTACTCCACAAGACGTAAATAGAGCGTTTGGAGAGGGCTGCGGGGCTACACTTGAACCGATGTCGCTCGTAGGTCGGGTGGGGCGCAAGAGGCCGAGGGCGCGGCTGGCGATGCTGGTCGTCTACGGTCTCCTGTCCTTGGGCGCGCTGACCACGCTCTACCCGTTCGCGACGATGGTGACGACGGGTTTCAAGGGGCCGACCGACCAGGACGACGGCAAACTGGTCCCCGCCTTCTGGACCGACGAGTCTGCGCTTGCGCAGAAGTACCTCCAGGAGAAGTACGCGGGCGACCTCTCGGTGGTGAAGTCGTACTCGATCGGTGCTGAGGCGAGCCAGGATGAGTTGGGACAGTACAAGGCGATGCTGATGTCGCTAGGGCCCGAGCAGTGGACTGCGGGCTTCCGCAACCCTCCCAACAACGTCACCGGGCGCTTGCAGATGCGCTATCAGGCGTGGCTGCGGACTCGGTTCGACAACGACATCGAGGCGCTCAATCAGGCTTACAGCGAACTGGACGGGGGTTTCCAGACCGTGGTGCCGCCCAACGAGCAGTACTTCCGCGCGGACTGGCACCCGGAGCAGGACGCGAAGTGGAAGGACTGGCTGGAGTTCAAGAAGACACTGCCGGCCGAGTTCCGCATTCCGGTGCGCGTCGAGCGGATCTGGCAGGAGTGGCTGAGGTCAAAGTACGCGGGCCAGATCGACGACGTGCCCGACACCGTGCGCCAGGGGGCCGACTCGTTCGAGGAGATTCCCTATCCCGAGACACGGATGATGGGCTTGTCGGCGCCCTGGGACGACCTATTGGGTGAGTTTCTCGCGGACGGCCTCCCACCGGCCTACAAGGTCGACGAAGGAGGGTTGCTGACGCCTGAACAACTGTGGTCGGAGGTGAGCCACAAGCCGCTTCCGGTACGCGCGTTCGACCTGAGCGTGCTGCACGCCAACGAGCCGACGATCAAGGCGGAGATGTCGACGCGCAACTATAGGTACGTACTGGACTACATCGCGATCAACGGGCGGGCGCTGTGGAACACGGCGATCTTCTGCGGCCTGGCTGTGCTGGTGCAACTGACCGTGAACCCGCTGGCGGCGTACGCTCTCTCGCGTTTTCCGATGAAGGCGACGGCCCGCGTGCTCTTGCTCTTGCTCGCGACGATGGCGTTCCCGGCCGAGGTCGCAATGATCCCGCAGTTCCTGCTGCTGAAGCACCTGGGGATGCTGAACACGTTCGCAGCGCTGGTTCTCCCGACCGCCGCGAACGGCTACATGATCTTCCTGCTCAAGGGGTTCTTCGACTCTCTGCCGAAGGAGGTGTTCGAGAGCGGGCAGATCGATGGCGCTGGCGAGTGGCGGATGATGCTGCGCCTGGCGATGCCGCTCAGCAAGCCGGTTTTGGGCTACATGGGGCTGCTCGCGTTCATGGGCGCCTACAGCGCGTTCATGTACGCGTTCGTGGTGGCACAGGACCGGCACATCTGGACGCTGATGGTATTCATCTACCAGTTGCAGCAGATCGCGCCGAAGTCGGTGATGATGGCGGCGGTGACGCTGGCGGCGATCCCGACGATCTTCGTGTTCCTGGCGGCGCAGAGGGTGATCATGCGCGGCATCGTGATCCCTGGGGAGCGATAACGGCAACAAGGGTGCCATGGGCAGACGCATAGCGGGTGCCCGTGGGAACGGGAGGCCCTAAAGCCTAGGGAGAGGGTCTGGAATCAGCAGGTCTTGGTTTCCGAAAAGAGCAGCGGCACTCGACCACGTCCACTCGTGTTCGCTCGATGCGAGCCCCGCGACGACAGGGTTCGCTTGGATGTAGTTGTAGGACGCTAGGATGGCCTGAGGGCTGACAAGGTTGCGGTCATAGCCGCCACCCTGCATCCAGAAGCGTAGTTCTTGCTTGCCGCTGGGGCGTACGACTGTGAGTTTGGCGGCAAGTGCTGGCTGCTCCGTGCGGAGCAGAGTTGACGCATAGGTTGCCGTCGGCATCTTGATCGCTTTCAGAAACGCAG
>DATLWQ010000296.1:0-11889 GCA_035576225.1 Fimbriimonadaceae bacterium
GCTCATCGCAACGCGCGCGCCGGTCAGCGAGATCGAGGCTGCGGCGAAGAAGGCGGGCTTCAAGCCGATGACCGAGCACGCCGCAATGAAGCTCGAGCGCGGCGAGACAGACGAGCGCGAGATCTCCAACGTCTTCAGCAGACCGATTGCCCAGGAGCCGCTCGACGCGAACCTGGAAGGGATGGTTCCCGAGACCGAGGCAAAGGTGGAGGCCGCGGCTGTGGAGAAGACCGAGGCCGAGAGCGCGCGCGACGAGTACGCCGAAGAGATCAAGAAAGAGCGTGACGAGATGAACGCCTTTCTGAAGATGCAGTCGTACGAGTACGACACTGGCTACATCGACGATGCGGCCTAAGTCCGGAGCCGGCCTGTAAGCCGGATTCTGTCTCTGTGTGGCGATCTGTCTGATGCGGCCAACCCGAACGGTCGGCGGGCCACGTCATCCCGTTCCTATTTGGCCTTGCTTCCGGCGGGGTTTGCCGAGCCGCCCCGATTGCTCGAGACGCTGGTGCGCTCTTACCGCACCGTTTCACCATCGCCCGTGAGGGCTGTCTGCTTTCTGTTGCACTTTCCGTCCCCGGCAAAGCCGGGGCCCTGCCTTGCGACAGGCGCCGTGCCCTGTGAAGTCCGGACTTTCCTCCCCGGCCCTTGCGGGCCGAGGCCGCCACCCGGCCGACTCCGGACGTTAATTGTAGACGCTTCCCCAAGGTTCTTGGGAGGGCGAGCGTCCCGCCGAACCTCCGAACCTCGTCCTGCGTCTTTAGACACTCGACTCACGACGATTCGTTCCCTCCCCCTTGGGGGAGGGTTAGGGAGGGGGTGACAGTCTCCGAACCTCCGAACGGAACTATCCCGTATCCCGCCGCAATGTAAGCCCCGAAGGCGGAGTGGGCGGTGCCGCTTTGTCGGCGCCATGTTCGAAATTCTAGACTCGTCTCCCGTTACCCGCTACGGTAGAAAGTACGCCCGCTCTTCGGGTGTGGGGATGCGGCAGGTCTCGGAGCGGCCGAACACACGGTATCGCCGCTTCGCTACAAAGTCGTAGCACCAGTCGCGCAACGTTCGCGGCAAGATCCAAAGCACGCCGGCCAGCGCCTGCAGCCCACCGAGCCGGCCCATGATCCGTAGCCATGCGGTCGACTTTTGGTGCATCCCCTCTTCGTCCTTTAGCCACAGACTGTTCATGAGTTCGTCATCGGCCCTGCCCTTGAAGAGTTCGCCCGCGGTCGTGCCCTGCAAGGGAGCGAACTGGAAGACGTGATTCTTGTCCTTGCGGACGATGTAGTCCACCGACCGGTTGCAGAGCCCGCAATGGCCGTCGAAAAAAACGATGGGATGGTCAGAACCGTCCATCTATGAAACTGTCTACGCCTTTTCGAGGTCTTCCGCGCGCACTAGCAGGACGTAGTGCGGAGTGAACTTCAGTTCTTCGTTCGAGAGTTGGTTCTTGATCTCGTTGCTGATGTTGTCCTCGAACTTGTTGCGCATCCGCTTGGTCGCGTCCTTGTGCACGCGCTTGGCGACGTCGGGCAGCGATTCGAGGTCTACGTTCACCGCGATCTCCTGATCGTTGTAGTAGTTCTCGACCGTCCCCGTGAGCCCGCCCATGTGGTCGAAATAGTAGGTCACCGCCGACTCCTCCGGAGTCGTCGGGCGGCTCTTCACCTTCACGCGGTCGCCTTCCTTGAAACGGGCCATAGACGCACCGATTTTACCTGGCAGGAGGCCCCTCACCTGAGGCTCCCAAGTGAGGACAGAAGTCCGTTGGTACACTTCTCGGCCATGAGCCTACGAGAGTTCCGCCTGCGCGACACGATGTCGGGCCGGGTGAGGCCGCTGGAGACGGTCGAGCCCGGACACCTTCGCTTCTATTCGTGCGGCCCGACTGTCTATTCCTACGCGCACATCGGCAATTTTCGCACCTTCCTCGCGGCCGACCTCGTCGTGCGCACGGCCCAGGCGCTCGGCTGGCGCGTCTCGTACGTCAGCAACATCACCGACGTCGGCCACCTCACCCAGGACGACGTCGCCGACGCAGGCGGCGAGGACAAGATGGAGCGAGCGCTCAAGTCGAAGGACGGCTCGCAGTTCGCCAACATTTGGGACCTGAGCCAGTACTACGCAGACGCCTTCAAAGAGGACTGGAGGCGCATGAACCTCGTCGAGCCGACCGTGCGGCCCAAGGCCACGCAGCACATGCGAGAACAGATCCTCGCCGTGCAGGAACTCGTCGAGAAGGGCCACGCCTACGAGACGCCCACCGGCGTCTATTTCGCGGTCGATTCATTCGACGGCTACGGAAAACTCAGCGGCAACCGCGACCGTGAGAACCTGCAGGTCGCGGTGCGCGACGTCGTGCAGGACGACAACAAGCGCAGCCCTGCCGACTTCGCGCTTTGGAAGAAGGACGACAAGCACCTCATGCAGTGGTACTCACCGTGGGGCTGGGGCTTTCCCGGTTGGCACATCGAGTGCTCCGTGATGGCCGAGATGTACCTCGGCGCGCCGCTCGATCTGCACGCGGGCGGCGAGGACCTCGTCTTCCCGCACCACGAGTGCGAGATCGCGCAGAGCGAGTCGGTCAGCGACAAGCCGTTCGCCAACCACTGGATGCACGTGCGCTTCCTACAAGTGGAGGGCGAGAAGATGTCCAAGAGCACCGGCAACTTCTACACCGTGCGCGACCTGGTCGACGACCAGCACGTGGATCCCTTGGCGCTGCGCCTTGCGCTCATCTCTGTTCCGTATGGCAAACCGCTCAACTTTACGATGCAGACCCTGCGCGACGCCGAGCGCAACGTCGATCGCCTGCGCGAGGCCTATCAGAAGGTCGCCGACGCAGACGCGTCGCCGTCGCCGGAGATGCAGCGCATCTACGACGAGGCGCTCGACGCCATGTGCGACGACCTCAACACGTCGGTCGCGATCGCCAAGGCGCTCGAGGGCGCCAAGCGCGTCAACCGCGGCGACGAGAGCCCGGAGGCGGGGAAGTGGTTCCTCGAAAAGATCAACGATCTGCTGGGCATCGTTCACAGCGACTACGCGCGCGAGGGCGATGAGCCGCAGCAGGAAGAGGAGCCGACGATCGATGGCAAGTCGGTCGGCGAGTGGATCGAAGAGCGCGACACCGCCAAACAGAGCCGCGACTACGCGACCGCCGACGCCATCCGCGACCGCCTCAACGACGCCGGGATCGAACTCCGCGACGGGCCAGAAGGAACCTCGTGGGTCAGGAAGCCCGTCGGCGTTTGATCAGTTTGCCCAACTTGAAGACTCCGACGATAAAGAGAGCGAGAATGGCCACAGCCACTATCGGAATCACTATTTCAGGCTCGTGCCACTTCACGGGAATGAACGGTTCGAAGGATCTTAGGTTGACGCGGGGCGTCTCTTTATAGCCGTCCCAGAACTTCGGGTCGGTGTCTGGGTGCCGACCGGCCTTGAGCCGCTCCATCATGAACTCCGTGCGGTGATCTTGGTACTCCTTCGCGTTCGCGCGCAGCGCGTGATACTCGGCCAATAGGCTCTCCTTTGACTGGCCGACCATCATATCGATGGGAATCCAGTCCGTTGCCTTTGCTACGTCATCGCCCAATGCATAGTGCGCGCCGCTCACCAACATCTCGTTCACCCTTTGTTCAGCGATGAACGAAATGGATTGGTCCCAAGTCGTAAGGTGTGGGTCTGTTATTGCCATCAGTACGTCGGGGCTGTTCCACGCGCTCCCAAGCGTGATAAGACCGACGAGCCCCTCCAGGACTTTGTCGCGGTCGCGCCCGCTGGCCATTTCATTGAGAACTCTCTTGCGCTCATCGTCATCGCCAGCGACGTGTGCGCGGATCGCACGCATAAACCCGAGTTGCACCCACTCGCGCCCAAAGTGCGCGTCGGGATTGATTTTGAGCGCCTCTTCAATTTCGCTGATCGCTTGATCTGCCTCGCTGATCGTCTTAGCGCTCGCCCCTGCGCGCATCCACCGGTGGATCCTCAGCGTGCCGATGTTTGCGAAGTACCGGTACCAGTCGTCCTTCTTCTTGCGCCCAGGATCGGTCGAGTCAAGGATCTTCCTCTTCTTGTCAAGCCACGCGATGCCGTCGTCGCGCCCCAGCCTTTCGCACGCGACCGCTGCGTCGTCATAGAGGTCGAGGTCGGTGCTTCCTGCATTTATCGCCTTGGTCACGCGGTCCAGCCGCATCTGGTAGTAGAGCGGAGGGTTCTTCGGAAACCGCCCCACGATCGCGTCGACGACGTCCGGAAGGCCCTTCGCCTCCATCGAGAGCGTGTCGTAGTCCCACATGCACGCCGGCGCGAGAGTGGCAAGCAGGACGGCCACGAGCGTTAGTGCTTTCTTCAATCCACTTTGATCCATCGTTCCCCTTTATTCTAATGCAAGTCTTCAGTGCGGCTCGCCGCACCTACCCGCCGTGGCCAGTCTTTTCATCCCTGTGAAACGGGTCATGGGAGCCGTAAACGTCCTGTATGAACTTCAAATACTCTTTGATAGGCATCATCCCCATCGCCTTTCGACGCTGGGCGAGGTGCGCCGTGTCCTCGCACGGCTCCAAGACCCACTCTCCGTTCACGAACTTGACCTGCGACCCGTACAGTTGCTTCTTCCCTTGCTCCAGCGAGGTCCTGTCATACAGCATCGCATAACTCTGCTTCGAGACCTCTCCCTTCGCCAAGAGCGGCTTCATCAGCGAAAGACACTTGCGCATGAACGGCTTGTCGCTCCCACCGTGCTGCACGAGGTCGAACGCGTCGCTAGCAGCCTCTGGCCCGACCATTGATATCGTCGGCCATCCGTGCTCCGCGACGATCTCCTTGAGTTGGGCAAGGTTCTTCTTGTCGACCTGGATCATCTCTCTGATTACCGCCTTCGGCGCCTCCTTGCCTTGCTTCGTATAGGAGATCCAGCGCATCCGCACGTCCTGGTCAGACATCCACATCCCGATCAGTTGCGTTTTGAGGAAAGTGTCCTGGACATTCTCTGGCGTGTGGTCCTGGTGGGGCGCAACGAGCGCCGCCGCAACGAGAAAAACCATGACAGTCATATGGCCTCTTCTAGGTTACAGAAAAGATGGAGCCAGCGGCGATCGAATTCGTTCCATCAGGTCGCCCTAGCCCGCCTTGCCGTACATCTGTTCGATCATCTTCAGGTACTCCTTGATCGGCATCAGCCCCATGACCTTGCGGCGTTCATCAAGGTGAGCCATGTCTTCGCACGGCTCGACGGCCCACTTTCCGTCGACGGCCTTCACCTGCGACCCGTACCTTTGCTTTTTTCCTTGCTGAAGAGCGGTTCTGTCATAGAGCAGCGCGTAACTCTGTTTCGCGACCTCGCCTTTCGCAAGCAGGGGCTCCATCAGCCCGAGGACCTTTTGCATGAACGGCTTGTCGCTCACGCCGTGCTGCACGACCAAGAACGCCGCGTTCGCCGCCTCGCGCCCTACCATAGAGATCGTCGGCCACCCGTGCTCGTCCACGATCTTCCTCAGCATGGCGAGGTTTTCTTCGTCCACGCGCTTGACCTCCTTGATGACGGACTTGGGCACCGCCTCCCCCTTTTGCATGTATGAGACCCAGCGCGTTCGCACCTCCTGGTCGGTCATGCCCATCCCGATCAATTGAGTCTGGAGGAAGGTGTCCTTGACCTTCGGCGGCTGATGGTCCTTTTGCTGCGCACCAAGCGCCGCTGCAACGAAAAAGGCGACAAGTGTCATTGGAATGAGTCTAGTTTACAACAAAACTGAGACCAGTACCAATCTAGGGTATTTCGGCTAGTTCCTTTTTCGCGATCTCGTTCTCAGGATCCGTCGTCAGCGCGGCGTTGAACGCGTCCCTTGCCTCGTCGAGGTTGCCCGACTTCTTGTGAGCGATGCCGAGCATGACGAACGCCTCGGTATAGCGAGGATTGAAAGAAACGGCCTCGCGGAACTCCGAAATCGCAGAGCCCACGTCCCCCATTTCGAAGAGCACGCGCCCGTGCTTCAGCCGCACGTCGGCGAAGTGCGGCGCGAGTTCGATCGCCTTTCGATACCCTTCCTCCGCGTCGTGCCACCTGCCCTCGTGCGCGTGCGCATCGGCAGCGCGGACGACCTCCTCCGGGTTCTTTGCCATCTCCGGCACGACCTGCTTGAACGCCCCGAGGGCGCCCGCGTGGTCGCCCTTCTCATGCAGGGCAATCCCCTTCTGCAGCATCGCGGTGTCGAGCCTCGGGTCGCACTCCACAGATTCCTTGATCCTTGCGAGCCCCTCCTCTTTGTCCTCCAGTTCGTACTTATAGATCCCTTCGTGCAGCACTGCAAACCCATATTGAGGGTTCATGTCCAGCGAGAACCGGATCTCGAACATGCGGTCTTCCTGCCTTCCCAGGTGGTCGAAGATCTGGCACCGAAGCATGCGCAGGTCGGCAAACCCGGGGCGGAGCATTACGGCCTCGTCCAGGTAGTGCAGAGCCTTCTCCCAGTCCTTCTTCTGCACGCACCCGCGCGCCAACTTGCCGTAGGAGCCTGCGGTGTAACTGCGTGCGCGCTCACGGGTGGAGACGTCTGGGTCGCTCGAAAGGCAGATCTTGAACTGCTCGATGGCAGATTCGTAGTCGCCCTCCTGATAGTAGAGAAGCGCCGAGTCAAAGATGGCGTTCTGGCCGTATCCGAAGAGGTTCTCCCGCGGCTTCACTGACTCCATACCTCGGCTCAATATCTCCGTCGGTCGATCACGTTCCTACTCAAAACTGGCAGTGGCCGTCCGTAGCCTTTCGCCCGCCACTCCATTGGCCTCTTTACAAGACGAATGGTGGGCCCTCAAAGCCTCGGAAGTTACATCTCGATGGTCAGTCCGTCGTAACCGACCTGGATGTTGTACGGCGAGAAAAAAGCCTCCAGTTCGTCGTGCGTGGCCTCCCCGTTGTGGCTGTGGTGCGTCGTCACGATCTGCGTCCTGTCGGTCACCGTGCCCATCCGCTTCAACCGGTCGATCACCGCGAGGAACTCCTGTGCGTCCAGATGGCCGTTGTACGGTGTCGGCGCGAACCCCTCGCTGCACTCTAGGATCAGGCCGTCTAGCGTGATACCCTGCAGGTAGTTCCAGGTTCGGTCGAACCAATACCCCGTGTCGGTCGCGTAGAGGAAGACCGACCGGCCGTCCTCGATGAGGTAGTTGTGCGAGTCCTCGTCGCGCTTGTGGTTCGCCTCCACGGGCGTCACGCGGTACTCCGCAATCTCCAGGGTCTGGAACTGCTTGGTCTCCGTCACTTCGAACGGCCAGTTCGGGTACCGCTCGATGATCTGCCGGCACACGATCTGGTTGCCAAAGATCGGAAATCCGAAGAACTCCATCACGTTGAACGGATACACCGCATACTGCAGTTCGTCGATCGAAAAGTGGTCGTCGTCGCTGTGCGTCACCAGCAGCGCGATCCAGTCCCGCGCGTCCTGCCCTTCGCGCACCAGTTGGTGCCATGTGTCTGGCCCCAGGTCGATCTTCAGCACGCCGTCTACGATCGCGGCGCTGCGCGACCGCACGTTCTTGCCGCCGTTCGCGCGGGCGTGCTGGCTCACCCTCGTGTCGCTATAGAAAGCGGGGATGCCGTCTGCCCCGCCTGTGCCAAGCAGGGTGACTTTCATACGCAGTAGTCTTTGAGCGACCACACCACCAGGCCGCTCAGAAGTTTGGGATAGTAGTACGTGCTCTTTTGCGGCATGAAGCCGCCGCTGTTCGCCACCGAGCGCATGTCGTCCACTGACGGCGGATTCATTAGGAACGCAGCGGGTGCGCCGTGCTCCACGGCATCGACAGCCTCCTGTTCGACGCGCGTGTATCCGAAGAAGTCGTGCCCCTTCAGCCCGAGAAGTTTCGCAAAGATGAAGTCGTGCAGGATGCTGACATCGAGCCGCTTGAGGTCCGCAGAGCCCGCTCCTTCCATCTTCACGACGAACTCGTCAGGGTCGTCAAACCCCGCCACGAGCCCCTTCCCGCCTGGCAAAGCCACTCCGAACGCGCGCGTCCCGCACGTCGAGATCGTCTGGTAAAGGTCGGAGTTCGCGCACGAAGACACGTCGAACTGTTCCGAAAGCAATCGCGAGAGTTCGTCCGCGCTCACAGGCAACTTGTGCAGGATGCGGTGCGTCGGTAGGAGCACGAGCCCGGGGTCGCTGATGCTGCAAAGCGCCATCATCATGAAGTCCTCGGCGATCAGCCCGTCCTTCTCGCCGAGCCTCTCACGAAAGGCGAGCGCGGTCTCATACCTATGGTGGCCGTCTGCGATCCACACCTTTTTAGGTGCGATGGCCGCCGTGATCGCGTTGCAGGAATCTGCGTCGTCGATCTTCTCGAATACGTGCCGGATTCCGTCGTCGCTCGTAACGAAGTCGGCGACGACCGTCCCGGGCGCGTCGACGATCAACTTGTGCACCGACTGGTCGTCGTCCTCGAAGAGCCCGAAGATGCACTCGAGGTGCGAGCGCGTCGCCTCGAGGATGCGCATGCGATCCTCCTTGTGCTTTGGAAACGTCTGCTCGTGCGGCAGCACGACGCCGTTCGAGTACGGCTCCACCTTGATCGTCGTCACGAGTTTGGTCCGCGAAAGCGTCTCGCGCGTTCCCGGGACGGAAAAGGTCTGTGTGTAGCGGTAGTAGGACTGCTTCTGCTCCACCTTCATGACGCCCGTCTTGCGCCACTCTTCGAGCCGCGCCGCGCTGCGCGCGTACTTCACGAACTTGCTGCGGTCGCCCTCCTCTTGTTCAGGAAGAGTGAGATGAACGACGTTGTACGGATTCAGCGACGCAAGGGTCTCCCGCTGTTCGGGTGAGATGACATCGTACGGAGGCGCGACGAGTGTTGACGGTTCCCCGGCGGTGTCGGCATATCGTAGACCCATGAACGGCCGCACAGTCGCCATGTAAGCATTGAGGATACACAAGCCCGTTCGAAGGCCCCTAGGTAAACTCGCCGCCGTGTCCGACGAAGCCCGACTAAAGGCCTACCAATCGATGGTTGAACGTCGGATGGACGACTGCCTTCCTTCGACGAGGGATGTTCCACACCGTTTGCACGAGGCCATGCGCTACTCCGCGCTCGCGCCCGGCAAGCGCATCCGTCCTGCACTGTGCATGGCGAGCGCAGAAGCGGTCGGCGCGCCGCCCGAGGTCGCGCTCGACGCTGCGTGCGCAGTCGAGTTCGTCCACTGCTTCTCGCTGATCCACGACGACCTCCCGGCCATCGACGACGACGACCTGCGCCGCGGAATCCCGACGTGCCACAAGGCGTTCGGCGAGGCGATGGCGATCCTCGCAGGCGACGCCCTCTTCGCGCTCGCGTTCGAGGTCGTAGCCGAGATCGACGCGCCGAACGACCAGGTCAAGCGCGTCACGCAGTGCCTGGCGCGCGCCACGGGCAGCAACGGCCTCGTCGGAGGGGAAGTGATGGACATCGAGGGCGAAGGCGCCGAGCCGACCCAGGAGTCGCTGGCCGAGATTCACGGCCGCAAGACCGGTGCCCTGATCACCGCGAGTTGCGTGATGGGTGGAATCCTCGCAGGCGCCAGCGAGGCGCATTGCGGTTCGCTCGAAGCGTTTGGTAGACAAGTCGGGCTCGCTTTCCAAATCGCGGACGACGTGCTCAACGTGACCGGCGAGGCGACGCGCATCGGCAAGGCCGTCGGCAGCGATAGGGAGCGCGGCAAACAGACGTACGCAGCCGCGTTCGGCGTCGAGACGTCGGATGCCAAGGCCGAAGACCACCTTCAAAGGGCGGTGTCTCACTTGGACGGTCTGCCGGGCGACGTGCACCCGCTCGCAGAACTTGCTCGGTTCGCCGTTCGTCGCGACGCCTGAGGGAGGTAGCATCGGTGGAGGGGCAATGTCCGGTTTTCCTGAGGCAGTAGTAGGGTTTCTGATCGCGCTGGTGCTGGGGCCAGTCACCGGGTTCTCGATCATCACGATCATAAAGTGGATGCTCAACAACGAGATCGAGGTCGCGGTCGGTCTGACGTCCATTGCCATCATGCTTGTCGTCGCGTTCCTCACGATCATGTCCAAGAGCGCGTTCATGGCGGGCACGGTGCTCACTGTAATGATCACGCTGATGGCGTTCTTTCCCTACGCGATGGACCAACTGGCGCAGGCCGAACTCCAAGGGTCCGACATCGACAAACTCGACCGGATCCACCGAGAGATCATCGCTCGGCCCGGAAACGTCTCCACCTACTTCGCACTTGCTGAAGTCGTCTATGACCTTGGGCTGGAGGGGCACGCCATCGTCATCGCGGAGAACACGCTCAATAGGCTCTCGACAGAAATCGATCCAATTAAGAACCAGTCCATGCGCGACGTCTTCTCGCGTGAGGACTCCAGGACGCGCCAGTGGAGGCGCATGGTGAAGGACGACTCCGTCTTCCGGCCGGTCGCGTGCCCGCGCTGCGGGCAGCGCAACGAGCCGGGCAGCATCGCCTGCAGCAAGTGCCAAGGGCCCTTTCTGCTCGACCTTGCGCGCAAGATCGACCCTCGTGAAAAGATCAGGACTCGGCTCGTCTTCGGCTGGGCGCTCGTCGTCCTGTTCTTCACGGGCACCGTCTACACCTGGTCGGTGTTCTCCGGGATGCTGAAGATGGTGTCGCTCACGCTCGGACTGGGCATGGTGGGGGCCACCTTCACCTACCTGTTCCGCCGCCGCACGCTCCGCGACAAGTGAGCACCCTCGTTTCCCGCCCCAGAGGGCCGCGTTCTGTCAAAATGGACGCCATGTCGGGCCATAGCAAATGGGCGAACATCAGGATCCGCAAAGGCAAGCAGGACGCGATCCGCGGAAAGGTCTTTACCCGTCTCGCCCGCGAGATCATCATCGCCGCCAGGCTCGGTGGCGGCGACCCTTCCAGCAACGCCCGACTTCGCGCCGCCATCGATAAGGCCAAGTCCGAGTCGCTGCCCAAGGACAACATCGAGCGCGCCATCAAGAAGGGCACTGGTGAGATCGAGGGGGAGAACTTCGAAGAGATCACCTACGAAGGCATCGGGCCGGGCGGCGTCGCAATCATGATCGACGTCTATTCCGAGAACCGCAACCGCACGGTCGGCGAACTGCGTCACACGCTGACGCGAAACGGAGGCAACCTCACCGAGAACGGGTTGGTCTCCTGGCAGTTCAAGGCCGTCGGCCAGATCACCGTCGAGCAGACTGCGACCGACGAGGAGACTCTGACCCTGGCCGCGCTCGACGCCGGTGCGGAGGACGTGGTCGCGGAGGACGGCGTGTTCGTCGTCCAGACCCAGGTCGAAGACCTTCACCGTTGTGCCGAGGAACTCGTACGCCAAGGCATCCCCACCTCAGACGTCGCACTCACGCGCATTCCAACAAACCTGGCGAGTCCGTCCGTCCAAGAAATGAGACAGTTGGTGCACCTTCTTGACGCCCTGGAGGAACTCGACGACGTCAAAGAGACGCAGATCAATGCCGAGATCCCCGACGACATTCTTCAGGAGGCCTGAGCGCCGCCGGGCAGGTCCCCTCTGAAGAGCAGGCTCCCGATCCTTACACTCGTGCTCGTCGCGGCGAACCTCGCCGTCGCCTTCTTTGCGCCGTACAGCAACGTCACGGCCCAGTTCGCGTTCGACCCGTCGTCGCCGAGCCTCCTTACCGCGTTCACCTGCCTCTTCCTTCACGATCCGGAGAACATCCTGCACCTGTTGGGCAACCTCGTGTTCCTTGCCTCCGTCGGCCCGCTCGTCGAAACGTCGCTCGGCCCCGCGAAGTTCGCGGCCGTCTATCTCCTCGGCGGCATCGCGGGCGTCGGCGCGCACTGGATCGTCGCGACGAGTTCCGGCGTCTCGGTTCCGTTGATCGGCGCGAGTTCTTCGATCGCCGCTTGCGTCGGCTATTGCTGCGTGCGCT
>DATLWQ010000297.1:0-4155 GCA_035576225.1 Fimbriimonadaceae bacterium
CGGCGTCGCCACCGGCAAGCCGTTCTACTTCGAGAACGTCGTTGAAGAACTCGACAGTCCTGGCGAGTACTACATCGACCGCAAGAAGGACGAACTCCTGTTCTGGCCCTCGTCGAATGAGGGAGATGCGTACCTCTCGTGGTCCGACAAGTACCTTCTGCGGATCGTGGGCGGAACAGATGTGACGGTCGAAGGTTTGCACTTCGAGACGAGTCGCACGACGCCGGTCGAGGTCGCAGGCGGCACCGGGAATACGCTACGCAGTTGCGTGTTCCGCAATCTGGGGCAGTACGGCGTCAAGGTCTCTGGCGGCACATACGACCGGATCGTGCAGTGCAGGTTCCTGGACATGGGCGCGGGCGGAGTCGAACTCTACGGCGGCGACAGAAAGACGCTGACTCCCGCAAATGACGTCGTCGAGGACTGTCTGTTCGAGCGCTTCTCGCGCCTTTCGCGCACGTATCGTCCTGGAGTGAGCGTGAACGGCGTCGGCATGACGGTCTCGCACTGCGAGTTCCGCGACGCGCCGCACTCTGCGATCTTCTTCAACGGCAACGACCACCTCTTTGTGGGCAACGTGTTCCGAAACGTCGTGAACAGCACGGGCGACGCCGGCGCGATCTATGCCGGGCGTGACTGGACCAAGCGCGGCACCGTCATTCGGGACAACCTCTTCGACAATATCAACGGTCTGCACCTCTATGAGAACGGCGTCTACCTCGACGACCAACTGAGCGGGATCACGATCGAGCACAACGCGTTCGTCAACTGCTGGCTCGGCATGATGGTCGGCGGCGGACGCGACAACTTCGTGCACGAGAACCTCTTCGTGCGCTGTCACATCGCGATGCACCTCGACGCGCGCGGCCTCGGCTGGGCCAAGGGCGGCTTTGATGGCCTAAAGGCGTCGCTGGAGAGCGTGCCCTACAAGAGCGACGTCTGGAAAAACCGATACCCGGGCATCGAAAGGATCCTCGACGACGATCCGATGGCGCCCAAGGGAAACATCGTCGCGGGCAACGCGCTGCTGGGCGCTGGCAAGGACACCGACAGCATGGAGGCGGCGTTCCATAGAGACAGCCAGGTCGAAGGCAACTTCAGCGAAAGCGGCGACTGGGACGTCTCGGTGCGTGGCAACACGCTCGTCCTCGGTCCGCGGGCGAAGGCTCAGTTGCCCCCCGCGCTCCAGCGCCTCGACGGCACCAAGTACGGCCCTCGCTTTTCGATCCCCGACCCCTAGCCCGAGGCGATCAGATACACTGGCCGAACCATGTTGGGCCTTGCCATCGCCGTCCTCATGGGCGGCGCAATCCAGGACGCCCACGCCTATCGCGAGATGTCTGTGGACCTGAAAACACTCACCCAAACCGACGATCCGATGGCGCCGATCATCGAGCGCTTCTCGGCCGACCGCCGCGACCTCGACCGCATCTACGACGTCGAGACCTCGCAGAAGACCTTCGCCGGTCGGCGCGCCTTCTACCACGACTGGCTCGACGCGCTCGGAAAGTTGCCGTTCGACTCCTACAACACGGTTGCAAAGGTCGACTACGTGCTGCTCAAGAACCGCATCGAGGGCGACCTCGCCGACCTCGACGTGCAAGAGAGGCGCATCGCCAAGGCCGCAAAGTACCTGCCCGACCTCTCGATTCCCACGTCGCTCATCGAGGCGAACCGCAACATGGAGCCGGTCGACCCGGAGGCGTCCGCCAAGAAACTGACGGAACTCGCAGACCTTCTCGCCGCGAAACAGAGCGAGATCAAAGCCCCCGCTCCGGTGAAAGAAGAACCCGACGCGCGCTTCGCGGCGCAGATGGTCGACAATTACCGCCAGGGCCTGAAACATTGGTTCGATTTCTACAACGGCTACGACCCCGAGTTCTCATGGTGGTGCAAAAAGCCGTACGAGCAGGCAGACCACGCGCTCGACAGTTACATCAAATACCTGAACGAACAAGTCGCAAAGACGGAGACAGGCGAGATCACCGGCGACCCGGTCGGTCGTGAGGCGCTGATGCTCGACCTGCAGCGCGCGATGATCGCCTACACGCCGGAAGAACTCATCGACATAGCCAACAAGGAGTACGCGTGGTGCGAAAAGGAGATGATCAAGGCGAGCCGCGAGATGGGCTATGGCGACGACTGGAAAAAGGCGCTCGAAGCCGTCAAAGAGGACCACGTCGCACCGGGCGAGCAGCCTGAGATGATCCGCAAACTCGCGTGGCAAGCGATCGACTACGTCACGAAGAACGACCTCGTCACTGTGCCTGACCTCGCCAAGCGCTCATGGCGCATGGAGATGATGAGCGCCGAAAGGCAGAAGGTCAGCCCGTTCTTCCTCGGCGGCCAGACGATCCTCGTCTCCTTTCCGACCGACGAGATGACCGAGGAGGACAAGGAGATGTCGATGCGCGGCAACAACAAGCACTTCGCGATGGCGACCGTGCACCACGAACTCATCCCCGGCCACCACCTGCAGGGCTTCATGAACGCGCGCTACAACACGTACCGCCGCGCGTTTTCGACTCCGTTCTGGACCGAGGGCTGGGCGCTTTGGTGGGAGATGCTGCTCTACGAGCGCGGCTTCCCACAGACACCGGAGGACCGCATCGGCTTTATGTTCTGGCGGATGCACCGCTGCGCGCGCATCATCTTCTCGCTCAAGTTCCACCTGGGCGAGATGACGCCCGCCGAGTGCGTCGACTTTCTCGTCGACAAGGTCGGGCACGAGCGCGCAAACGCCGAGGGCGAGGTGCGTCGCTCGTTCAACGGCTCCTACCCGCCGCTCTACCAACTCGCGTACATGACCGGGGCTCTGGAGTTCCGTTCGCTGTACAAGGATCTCGTGCGCTCAGGCAAGATGACCGCAAAGCAGTTCCACGACACGATCCTGCACCTGAACAACATGCCGATCGATGCGATCCGCATGATCATGAAGGACAAACCACCCACGCGCGACTACAAGACGTCGTGGAAGTTCTACACTGATCCGTAGACTAGTTCACAAGTCGGGCAATGAAAGATCAGTATTTCGGTGACGTCAACGATTACCGCAAATATGGTTTGTTGCGCATCCTGTGCAAGTCAACTGGGCTTCCTATTGGCGTCTGCTGGATGCTAACTGAATCGGACACATCCAACGACGGCGAAAAGCGTGGATATCTTGAGTCGTCCGGCAAGTGGCGCCACTTTGATCCTGAACTCTTCGACAAGTTGAGGGCGATTGAGATTGCTGATGGTCGCCGATCGGTAAAAGCGTTTGAAGGCAGCGACCTCTTGAATGAAGCGAAGTACCAGTCTTCTTTGCTCGTTGATTCTGCATTGGAACGGCGCCAATACTTCGAAGTGTGCGATGCCCAGTTTGAGCAGTGCGACCTCGTCTTTTTCGATCCGGACAATGGTGTCGAGGTCAAAAGCGTCCCGTACGGAGCAAAGAGCTCCTGCAAGTACGTTTATTGGAGCGAGTTGGAGTCAGTGTTTGCAAAGGGCAAGTCAATAGTCGTCTACCAGCACTTCCCTCGCATCAAGCGTGACGACTTCATCGCATCTCTTGTAAGTGAAACGACAAGGCGGCTTCCAGGATGCCGCATCGACACCTATTCGACGGCTCACGTATTGTTTCTGGTGGCAGCCCAACAAGAGCATGTCTCGCTTCACTGCGATGCTCCCTCTTGCGTGCGGGAACGGTGGCAAGAACAGATCTCACACCGAAATCATGCCACAGAGTCCTGATTGTGCCTCCTCGTCCCCAAAGGGGGGGACTGGTGGCAGCGCGGCTGGCTCACGGCTTTGCGCATCGTTTGCCACCTGGGCAGAGCTCACCGATTCCTAGGAATATCAAAGCCAAGTCTCGGAATCACTCCGCACGGCAAAGGACTGGCACGGCGCCGCTTGGGAGCAGGGCTCCAATTCCACGGAATGGAGGCTCTATGCCACGGAATCGTGGTTCCATTCCTGGGAATAGCCGGACTATTCCCCTCCCGCGCTGGCCCATTTCCGGGCTGATTTGAACCTACGATAGCCTAGATGACTCGATTCGTTGATCTATCTGCGTGTGGCAAGGTGTTGCTTAGATTCCAGCACAAAACTTCAATCTACGGGGAAAAGTCGAGATACACGACAGGCACTCCATCTGCGTCAGTGCCGATTCTCTTG
>DATLWQ010000298.1:0-6344 GCA_035576225.1 Fimbriimonadaceae bacterium
CCCCGGGCTATCGCAGTTCGGCCCCTCAGGCCTTTGGTGCAACGACCTTCTGAGCAGCGGTGATCCAGTTGTCGCACGCTCAGCCCCGTAGGGGCGGCACGATGTTAGCCCAGGGTAAAGCCCTGGGGTTCAACGACCCGCGTTACGATTCTGCGCGCTGTAGGCGCGCGATCGGTCCCACACATACCGCTCGTCGTACTCCACACCCGTCTCCTTCAACAATTCACGATACTCATCCTGAAACGACCGTTTCTTGTGATGTGCTTCTTGTCCACGGATATAAGCGACGACCGCGTCCCTCTCGCTGCGACCGATCGAAAACGCTCCGTAGCCGCCCTGCCACGCGAACTTCGGGACGCCCTTCGTCTTCATCCATTTAGAGGACGCTGTCTTTACCTTCTCCACCATCTGAGCGACACTCATTGTCCTGGGCAGGACTATCAAGGCGTGCACGTGGTCGTCGATGCCACCGATCTGGATTGGTACGCCTCCCGCGTTCCGCACGATCGCCCCAAGGTAGGGATACAACTCCTTGCGCAGGTCTGGCGAAATCCAGGGCGTTCGGTTCTTCGTGCTGAACACGATGTGCACGAGCAGGCTCGATAGGCTCTGCGGCATTGCGACCATTGTATCGCGCCCTTTCAGGGCGCATCAACCTCATCGCGACCACAAACCCGGGGCGATGCCCCGGGCTGTCATAGTTCGGCCTTTCAGGCCTCTCATTCGTCGACGGCCAGCACCAATCCGTGGCATCGCACGAGTCCGATTTCAATCATGTTCTTTGCAATACACTGTCCAAGCCCCAACGGGGCGGCACGACGATAGCCCAGGGCAACGCCCCGGGATTAAGGATCCGCCTACGTGATGGGGCACCTGGAAGAGATCGAGCCGGGGCTGGACGTCTACGCGGACCGGCGGCACGGGCGGGAGTACCCGTGCGAGGTGCGGAAGAAGCGCGGGAGCATCGACATCCTGGCGGTGGACGCGAAGGGCGGGCTGGTCGTGATCGAGTGCAAGCGCGGGCGCGGGCTCCCGACGGCGCTGGGGCAACTGCTGGGCTACCTCGGCTGGGTCGGCGAGCACCTTTGTTCGAGCCGGGAGACGGTGCGCGGCGCGCTGGTGGTCGGTCGGGCGACGCCGATGCTGATGTGCGCGGTGCGGGCCGTGCCGCTGGCGATCGGGGTCTGGGAGTGTACGCCGGAGGGGATCCGGGAAGTGCGCGGCTGGTAGCGCGAACGGCGCGCAGCCCGTGAGCGCGGTCAGCGCTTCCTTATTAAGACCATGTCGTGACGGTCGTCGATTTTGAGGCCGGGATCGAGTTCCGACACGATCCACTTGAGTTGGTTCCAGTCGACGAACGGCGCGGTAAGCCAAATCGCCTTCCCTGCCGTGTGGTCGACGCGGTAGCCGCGACCGACCGACGACAGGAACCGCGCGAGGTCGTCGAGCGACCTGTGGCCGAGCATGTGCTGCTGGGCCCAATAGTCGTTTTGGCCGAATCCTTCGGGCATGGCCGTATTGGGCTTCGGAAAGACAGTCAAGATGCCGCTACCGGATCTGTACGTAAGATCCAACGAATTCAGCACATTACGCAACATGTGCTCGAACGGTTCATCTCCGAGTGGGCTGGGACGGGCCTCAATACGCAGGACGTCCTCCACGCCCCAAGTCACCTCATAGACCTCGGCGTCTCTGCTGTGCAGGTGCGAGAGCAAGTCAAGGAACGCTTCGCGCCCTTTGATCTTGAACTCCCACACCTTCTTGCATCCGCCGGCGTCGAGCAGCCCCACGCTCGTCGACTCTGCGCCGGGGTACCAGAGATTCATCGAGGGGACTTGCTCTTGGGCTTGTGCCCCCAGCGCCAGACCGAGCATCGCAATCAGTGCGCTCATCCTTCACCCGTTTGGACGCGCTCTCGCTCCTCGAAGTTGCCCTAAGCCTCAAGGGTCTGCAAGTGGACGGCCAACGAAGACCTCTCGCGCGCCAATGAAGTCAAAAGCCGACCTTGAACCGAATCACCCTAGTCGCTCCGACATGGCTCGCACCACATTGGGCGCACGTGATCGTGCGGATCCCGCGGTGCTTAGGATGGTCTTGCGGCTCAGTAAAGGTCGTCGCCTTGCCGCACTTCTCGCAAGTCCCCGTATTGCCGTCCCCGGGCCCGTTGATGATGCTTCCTGGAAGCCTCCGTACCTCCCACTCTTCTTCGTCCTCGGTCGGCGCGTCCGTGAACGGCTGATACCATGTGATTTGGTCGCACGGCGACACGGCGATAACGAACCTCTTGTCAGGAAACCGTTCAGAAAGGATTGACTCGTACTCCCTGACAACCTTCATCTCCTCGGTCGGCGAGCAATCCTCGTCAAACGGGAAGTGCATGTGATGGGCGAACGCCTGGTGCTGCCAAACGATCAGGTCTCCATCCCTTGCGGCAACCCTTGCCAAGCGAACTGGTATTTGCTCCGCCGGGCAGTCGTAGACGAGACCGTAGTACTCGTGCGGATCGAGTTCTTCGTCGAACGGCCCAACGGACATGACGAAAGTCTACCGATGTCGTCCCAGCGACAAACGAGAGGGCAAGGCGTCGGCCAGGGTCTTTCGCCGATCCGTCCAACCAGAACCCGCCTTTTGCCGTAGAAAGAAGATGAAAGGCGCGGGGGGCGTCCTTGGGGGTTTGGTATGACGTTCGTCGAGTTCTTCGCTCTGCTCGCCGCGGTCGCCTATGGCGCGTGGTGGGTGTACAGCATGACCTCCATCTCCCGCGAGACGCACAGGTGCCCGCTGTGCAAGACGTACGACTCGTGGTACAGGACGGGCCGGGTCCGAGAACTGTCGAACGAGCCCGTCTATCAGCGCAACCACCTGTGGACGATCAAGCAGATCGAGTGGCGGTGCCGGGAGTGCCACTACACGCTCTGGCACCCGTGGACGTGCAAGGACGACGACAACCTGGTGGCTTGAGGGGCGGCCCGTGCAACACGGGCCGCTCAACCGGCGTCAAGAGAGACCTGGAACAAACAGCAAAGGGGTGAGAAGGAAACCTCCGTCGGTGGGCGAACGGCGCGCAGCCCGTGAGCCCGGCTACAGCGAGTAGGCCAGCGGGTGCTTGGGCTGATAGAGGAAGACGTCGTCCGCGCCGGGGAGCGCCATCATCACCCCGATCCCGAAGCCGTAGTCGACCGGCTCGCCGTGGAACTCCGCCCCCCGGGACCCCAGGTCCTTCATCGTTGCCACGACGTCGTCGCACATGAGCGAGATCTGGTGGTGGCGGGAGGCCTTGTACTCCTTCCCTTCATAGATCCCGCCCGTCGGGTGGACGCCCATCTCGCTCGGTCCGGTCTTGAATATGAACCAGCCCTCTTCCGCCGAGACGTCCTCGACGAACGGCCACTGGAGGACGTCGCGGAAGAACGCCCGCGTCGCCGGCGCGTCGTCCGAGTAGATCAGCGTGTGGACCGATGTGACCATAGTGACCGGATTCTACCGGTCCACGAAGACCACCCGCGCACGGCGGCACCGCTTGACCAGCCAGACCGAATGGAGGCAGTCGAGCCGCCTCACATACCCCTCGACCGAGTTGGCGATCGTGCGGTTGTTCCCCGCCAAAAGGCGCCAGTGCCACTCGCCCTTCCTGTCCTGAAAAACCTGAAAGGTCATGTCGCCGCTCCTGTCCAAAGGCTACCCCCGCAAAGTCCGTCGCGGACCTCGCGGACCACTCCAAAAAAGGGTGTGGAAATTCTGCGAAAAAAACGTCCCGAATTCGTTCCTTTTTGAACACTTCCATCGTCAATCATATTCAGGTTGGTCACAACCGAGAAGGCCGGTCACGGCCAGGGAGGACCAGCACCTTGTTTCCTCGCGAAAAGCGGGGAAGGCACAATACATGGCAACTAAGAAAGCCCCTGCAAAGAAGGCAGCCGCAAAGCCGGCCGCGAAGAAAGCCCCGGCCAAGAAGGCCGCCAAGAAGGGCAAGAAGTAACTCGTAGAAAACGAAACGACCGCGGGGCCGGCTAGCCGGCCCCGCAACAATTTTAAGAGGAGGCTACTGTCTGAGCCCGCCGTCGATCCAGGCGGCGATCGTCTGCTTTTCGGACTCTGGGAGTTCTGCCCTTCCCTGTGGCATCCGCCCACGGCCCGCCGCGCTCAGCACACGGATCAGGATGCTGTTGGAGGACTCGCCCTTGACCACGTAGCGGCTGGAGGACACGCTGTCATAGGACGTGAGGTCGAGTTGGCCGGAGTGGCGCTCGGCACTGTGGCACGGCATGCACTTGGAGTTGAAGATCGCCGAGACCGTGCTCCATGTCGGGTCGGAGGTCGAGCCCGCCTCGACCTTGGTCGCCCCCGCGGGGGCGGTGAAGGTGAACTCTGAGGCGTCGGGCGCGGTCCCTTCCGTCTGGATGTTGTCGGCCCAGATGATGGCGTCCTGGCCCTTCAACTTCGTGCTGATCCCGCGGACGATGCCGGACTTGACGTCCACATAGACCGTCGCGGTCGTCTTGCCGTCTGCCATCAGGACGTCGACCATGTCGACCTTGACCCCGCGCAGGGATCGCTGTCCGGTCTGGACCGCTGTCTTGACGAGTTTCGCCGGGTCGGTCTGGAAGAACGACGCCCAGGCCCAGACCGGCTCGCTGGAGGTCTGATCGATCGCGGTCGTATCGCCTGCTTCGCTCTGCGTGTAAGAGTTCGTCTTCTTGTCCAGCACCGTCAGCGTCTTGCCGTCCGAGACCACCAGTTGGTCGGGGCCGTCGATGCGCAGGAGGCCCGGCTTTCCAAAGGTGAAGTTGTACATGGCGGTTCCGCCGCCGATGACGTTGACGGCGAGGGTCGCCTTGAGGCCCGCCGCGTCTTTGAGGATGCCGGCGTGCTTGGTGAAGGCTGGTGCGAGGCCCTGCTGGACTGCGAATGCGAGCACGGCCGCAGAGGCCGCGATAAGGATCATTGACCGCTTCATAATTTCATTGGCTCCAAAGTTGGGACACAAGCATATACGAATCGACTTGCGAATCTCTCACCCCTTCAGGAGTTTCTTGACCTCCTGCTCGAGGTCGAGCGGCTCGATCTGCCGCAAGAGGCCCTTCTTGTCGATAAGGAAGTGGGTCGGGAGGGTCATGATGCCCCACTCCTGTCCTAGTGCGCTCTTCATGCCGTCGCCCAGGTAGTCCTGTGGCCAGGGCATGCGGTGGCTCGCGACGAACTCCTTGACGACGTCGAGCGAGTCGGACGGGTCGAGGCTGACCCCGATGACCTCGAGGCCCTGGTCGTGGTACTTCTCGTAGAGGCTCCTCGTCGGCGAGACCGCCTCCCTGCTCTGAGCGCTCTTGGTGGACCACCACTGGACCAGGACGACCTTTCCGGCGAAGTCCTTGATGTCCACGTCCTTGCCCGTCACGGCGTCCTTGAACTTCAGCGGGAACGGCTTGCCGATCGAGTCGGACTGCTTGAGTTGCCCCTGGTAGAGCGCGGTGAACTCGCTGTCCGGGAAGTCCTTGGCAAAGAGGTCGATGACGTGGCGCCGGGTGTCGCCGTCGGTCTGGACCGCGGCGAGTTGCATCAGTTGCTTGTATCGCTTGTCCGACTTGTACTTCTTGCGGAACTCGTCGATCCCCTTGCTGACGTCCATCTTCGACTTCGGGTCGAGGATGTTCACGACCAGGCGGCTGAACATGCCCGCGACGGCCATGTCTTCGCTCTCGGTCTTCTTGATCGAATCATCGATGTCCTTGCCGACCTTGGCCGATGAGTCACCGCTGTTGAACAAGGAGACCCAGCGCTGGACCATCAGGTCTGGGAGCCTGGGGTCGTCCGGGAAGGCGTCGAAGAACGCCTTGATGAGGTCGTTGCGCCTGTCTTCAGACTTGCGGACCTCCTTCTTGTACTGATCGAGGTACTTCTGCCCCTCTTGCGCGTAGATCGGCTGGCTGAAGGGCGGCGGCACCTCTTTCTGGATGCCCTCGAAGTGCTCGTCGGCGGTCTTCTGGGCCAGGGCCAGGCAGGCCAGGCCGAGGAGTCCGAGGGCGAAGACTGGGCGCATGGTCAGTATTATGACGACGCGGGGAGCGCCGGGTTTTGTTCCTCTATAATGGGTGCGTGGGATTTTCGCCCGAATACAGGGAGTTCGTGGAGGAGCGCCTTTCCGCCGTCGTGCCGGTTCAGACCAAGCCGATGTTCGGCGGCGTCGGCATCTATTCCGACGGGCTCTTCTTCGCCTTGATCGCCGAGGACAGACTGTATCTCAAGGTCGACGACTCGAACCGGGGCGACTTCGAGGAGGCCGGGATGTCGGCGTTCTACCCCTACGACTCGCCCAAGCCGATGCACTATTGGGAACTCCCGCCCGG
>DATLWQ010000299.1:0-10286 GCA_035576225.1 Fimbriimonadaceae bacterium
TTCAGATCGTGCCGGTTTGTAACGCTCGAAAACGAGTTCATCCCCGCCGATGTGATTGATGAGGCAGTTGTAGAAGAAGGTTTCAAAGGCACATCGAATGTGCTGACGCCTAGCACAAAGTGTCTCGCGACAGTCCAGGACAAACTACTGCAGCGCCGTGCCTACGAGCGATACGGCGCTCCAAGCCCGCGTGCAATTGCGCTAGAAAGCGACGCAGAAATGGAGATCGGTTTTCCGATGGTCCTCAAAGCGCGTTTTGGCGGTTACGACGGCAAGGGAACTCGCTACGCGCGCGACGCCAAAGAACTGGAGTCGCACAAGCCGCTTTGGTCGCAGGGCAACTGGCTTGCAGAGGAGTTTGTGCAGTTCAAGCGCGAACTGGCAGTCATTGTCTGTCGTTCGAAGACACAGACGGCGTGCTTCCCGACGATGGAGACCATACAGACAGACCACGTCTGCGATCTCGTCTTTCCAGCAAACGTAGACGCGAGCGAGGTGGCGATCCAGGCGGTCGAAGCGGTCGACGGCTATGGCCTTTTTGGTGTCGAACTGTTCGAGTCGGAAGACGGCGAGTTCCTCGTGAACGAGATCGCTCCACGCCCACACAACACCGGACACTATACGCTCGACTGGGGCGGTGTCAGCCAGTTCGAGGCCCACGTCCGTCTCGTGCTCGGTCTCCCCGTCCCAGAGCCGAAAGGCGTCGACGTCTGCATGGCCAATCTGCTTGGCCAACCTGGCGCCGGCGACTTTCGCGAAGGAGCCAGGGCAGCCATCCAGGGAGATCCTTCCGTCTTCGTCCATTGGTACGGGAAGACCGAAGCGCGCGAGGGAAGAAAGATGGGGCACATTAACGCCGTCGGCGACGAGTGCGTGGCCCGTGCAAAGGAGGCGCGCCGCCGCTTTTACGAGGCCTGGACGAAGCCGTGAGTCCCTCGCCGAAAGGGGCGTTTCGGTATAATTGAACCCTTGCGGCCCAGCCGGGCCGGCTTCCTCAGAGGAATTAGATGGCTACGTTGCAGGTCCACAGTCGTGAGCGCGCGTCAAGCGCTGATGTCAGAAGGCTCAGGGCGAAAGGCATCCTCCCTATGGCGTTGATCGTCAAAGGCAAAGGCACACGACTCATTCAGGCACCTCAGAAAGAAGTCCGCGCGGCACTCCGCAAGTCAGGCGGTGTTGCCGTCTTCGGCGTTTCTGTCGATTCCGAGGCAAAGGAGGTCAAGGTCGTCGTTAAAGACGTGCAGCGCGACTCCATTTCCCGCGGCATCGTTCACCTCACCCTTCAAGAGGTGCAGGACAACGACATCATCCGCATCGCCGTGCCTGTCCACTTTGTCGGCACGCCCGAGTCGGTCGTCAAAAAGCGCTCGTCGCTCATGACGCCGATGGTCACTCTCGAAATCTACGCGAAACCCGCGGACATCCCTGATTCGCTAACTGTCAATGTTAGCGAACTGGGTGACAACGACAAGATCGTGGTGTCCCAGGTGGCACTCCCGGCCGGCGTAGAGACGCACTTGCCGCCCGACGCGCTCGTCGCGACCACCACGCCGTTGCGCGCAGTCAGCCTCGAAGTTCCGGGTACGGAAGCCGCAGCGGGCGAGGCCGCAGAGGGCGAAGCTGCAGAGGGCGGGGCCGGAGAAGGCGAAGCCGCAGAGGGCGAGGCAAAAGAGGGCGAACAGGCTGCGGCGAAAGACGAGAAGTAGTTTTTCCTCGTTGGGAAAAGTCAAGACGGCCTCCTTTCCGGAGGCCGTCGCTTTGTCAAATTCTGGTGGAGGCGCGGGGAATTGAACCCCGTTCCAAAACCGCCGTACCATCAGTATCCACGAGCGTCTTCCACAGTTAGTGTTTCGGTCGGGTGCAAAGCCTGCGGACTCGCCGCACGCCGACCTAGCCCGGTTGTTTTAGGACGGCGCGCTACGGGCCGAAGCCACGCCGTACGATCCGACTTTTGCTAGGCTGGCTCCGTTCCCGGTCGGAACGGTTCCGGAGGGCCCGCGGCGGTTTTAGGCCGCGTAAGCGAAGTTGTCGTTCGCAGTTGCTTTGTTTGCCGCTTTTTACGAGGCCAGCGGCGCCTCGGCTCGCAACTGGAGGTCGGTCCGGCTCTGTCGAACCCTGACGCCCCCGTCTTCTATATTATAGAACATCGGTTGTTCGGCCTTTGTTCCACCGGCCTAGCCCAAGGGTCGCATGCGTCAAACTAGGGCGAAATGTCCCCTCGGCTCGGATTTGCAGTAGAGACGGCGCGCCTTGCTGGGAACCTCACGCTCGCGCACTTCCGCAACGGCGTCCCCTTCGAGAGAAAGGCCGATGAGTCGCCCGTCACAGTCGCAGACAGGGAGGCCGAGGCCTTCGTCCGGAGGCGTATCGCTGAGCGCTATCCTGACGACGCGGTCCTCGGCGAAGAGCAGGGCGGCGTGCAACGACCGGACCAGTGGGTCGTTGACCCGATCGACGGGACGAAGTCGTTCATCGCTGGTGTTCCTGCATACGCAGTTCTGATCTCCTACGAGCAGGACGGCGAGCCGGTCTTGGGCGTCTGTCATATGCCTGCGCTTGGAGAGACCATTTACGCCGAAAAGGGCGACGGCTGTTTCTGGCAGGACAGACCGTGCTGCGTGTCACAGAAGACGCGGATCGAAGACTCGATATTGTGCACCGGGAGCCTGCACAGCATGGAGGCAGCAGGAAGGCTCCGTCCGATGCTCACCGTTGCCGAACGGGCTCTCGGCACACGCGGGTGGGGCGACGCATATGGCCACGCCCTCGTCGCGACCGGCCGTGTCGAGGCAATGGTCGACCCGATCGTCAACCGTTGGGACATCAGTGCGATGGCTGTCATCGTGCGCGAGGCAGGCGGCTCATTTACCGACTTTCGCGGAAGAGAAGAACTATCCAACGAAGCGGTCAGTTGCGCCCCCGGCGTTAAAGAAGAGTTGCTGGAGGCCTTTCGCAGTTGAGGTGCGTCGGTGTCGACTTCGGCGGCGCGCGTATTGGGCTCGCTGTCGGAGAAGCCGAGCATGGGATCGCCTCTCCAAGAGGCACCCTGCAGGCAGCGGGCGTGCTTGCAAAGGACGCGGCAGCCATCGCCGAACTGGCAACCCGCGAGCACGCGGATTCAGTCGTGATAGGCCTACCGTTGGATGTGGAAGGAGAAACGAAGATGGCCGCCGTCTGTCGGAAACTCGGCATCTGCATCGAATCGCACGGTCTGGAGGTCTATTTTGTGGACGAGTCTTTCACGAGCGCAGAGGCGGAACTTGAAATGAGGCAGGCTGGGTTGAAAGGAAGCGAGCGCCGCCGGGCTTCAGACCCCATGGCCGCGTGTAAGATTCTTGAGAGGTTCTTTGAGCAGACGCAGTAGAAAGATCTGGTCCCTAGTGACGGTGGTGTCCGTGCTCCTCGCGGGCTCGCTCGTCGCCGTTGGTTGGTACCGGGCCGCCCTCCAGCCACTCCCGAAAGGTGACCCGTTCTACGTCAGGTTCGAAAGCAAGAGATCGTTTGACGACGTCGCGCAGGAACTCGTCGAGAAGGGCGTCGTCCGCGATGCGCTCGCGCTGAAGATATACGCGATCCTTCAGCGCAAGAGCAGAGGGATCGAGGTCGGAACGTTCCAGTTTTGGCCAGGCATGTCTCCTGACGAGACGCTTCACGCGCTAAGGTTTCCTGTCGAACAGCAGGTTCGTATCCCCGAAGGCTTCTGGATCGCGAGAGTCGCTCCGATCCTGGAGAAGGCCGAGGTCTGCACCGCTAAGGAGTACATCGCAGCGGCACACGATCCCAGCCGGTTCAAGGACGTCGTATCGTTCGATCTTCCCGAGGATTCGCTTGAGGGCTACCTCTACCCCGACACCTATGACCTGCCGCCGATGCTCGGCGCCGACGAGGTGATCAAACGCCAACTTCGGGCATTTGAGGAAAAGGTCTGGAAGCCTGCGATTGCAGAGGGCGTCACTCCAGACCAGATGCGAGACAAAATAGTCGTCGCTTCGATGATCGAACTCGAGGCCGCCGTCGACGAGGAGCGCCCGGTCATCGCTGGCGTCATCAAGAACCGGATCGACAACGGCGACAAACTACAGATCGACGCGACTGTCCTTTACGCGCTCCAAGAGTGGAAGGAACTCGCGCCCGGCGAAGTCGACAAGGTCGAGTCGCCTTACAACACTTATCTCCACACGGGCCTTCCTCCTGGCCCGATCGGTTCACCGGCCTGGCGCAGCGTAATCGCAGCGATACATCCTGAGGAGAACGGGTACCTCTACTACGTAGCGCGCCCTAACCACCACCACTACTTCAGCAAGACTTACCAGGAACATAGGCGCAACATCAACAAGGCGCACAAGGAGTACGAGCAGAGGCAGGACGCGTGAGAAACTTTCGCGCGGGCACGTTCGAGCGTGATGCGATGCCGTCAGTTCTGCGCAGATTCAGCCCTGCGGCGTCGATCGAGCGCGTCGAGGATGTCGATCTCGTAGCCGTCAAGAATTCCGGCAAGCGCCTCGTCCTCCTCGATGTAGACAACACCCTGCTGCCTTGGAGGGGCAACGAGGTGCCGGAAGGCGTGACCGACTGGCTCGAAAGAGGCAAGTCGCTCGATCTCGAGTTCTGCATCCTCAGCAATACCCGTCATCCAGAACGCCTCCAGGCACTGAGCGAGAAGATGGGTGTGGCATTCATACGGGCCAAGTTCAAGCCGAGCAGACAGATGTACTTCATGGCGCTCGAAAAGTACGGGGCAAAACCGGAGGAGACCGTCATGGTCGGCGACCAACTTCTCACAGACGTACTCGGTGCTAACCGTTCTAACATCGATGCGATCTGGATCAAGCCGATCGGACGGAGTGAGTTCGTCGGCACGAGGCTCGTCAGCCGTAACCTCGAGCGGCTCATCGGTCGCTTTCTGCACAATCATTTCCAGCCGGCGGACGACTCGATGGTCTCAGGCACACCGGGGTTCTTCGAGCACACGGTCGTCAGGCAGTTCTTCAAGTTTTGTCTGGTCGGCGGCCTTTCGACGGTTATCGACCTTGGACTCCACTATGTGCTTCTGTTCACGGTTCCTTACGGTGGAACGACGCTCGGACATCATGTAGGTGAGGTCTTCTGGAACCTCACGCACGCCGGCGTTTTACCGACGGACCGCGACCTGCTCGACGCCGCCTACGGGCCGCTCAAGGTGCCTACTGTCATCCTCGCTATCCTCAACAGTTACTACTGGAACCGCCGCTGGACCTTCCAGATCGACCGCTCCGTCGGACACGGAACGATGATCGTCAAGTTCTTCGTCGTTGCTCTCGTCGGTATGGTACTCAACGTCGTCGTCGGCGCCTCCATCAATAGCGTGCTACATTTCGGCGCCCAGGCGAGGTGGGCTGGCGCAAGCCTCATTGCGACCGTCGTTGTCGTGTTCTGGAACTTCTTCGGACAGAAGATATGGACGTTTCAAAGATCGAAGGAGTGAGTGGGCCGTTTGAGTGGCGGGACGCACCAAGCGCGGACTTCGCTGTGGTCGGAGATCCGGTGGCCCACTCGCTCTCGCCAAAGATGCACGCTGCAGCATATCGCGCGCTCGGTCTCGACTTGTCGTATGTGGCCCTGCGTGTTCCAATAGGAGAGTTTGATGAGGCCATGGCGCACCTGGCGTCCGTCGGCTATCAGGGCGTCAACGTCACCGTCCCTCTCAAAGAGGCCGCCTTCCGCTGGGCGACAAAGACCCGGAGCACGGAACAAAGGATAGGCGCCGTCAACACCCTTCGCTTCAGCGACGGTGCGGCGATCAACACCGACGCACTTGGACTCATGGATGTCTTGGCAAAAGAAGGAATCGACGAGTCAGTAAGGGCACTCGTCCTCGGTGCGGGGGGAACGGCACGGGCGGTTCTGGTAGCGCTCGACGAGGCCGGCTTCGAGGTCAAGTGCTGGAACAGGACTCGAGAAAACCTCGAAACTGTGCTACGGGAGACTCGCGTAGAAGCGGACGTTTCCGAGACTCCGGATCCCGCAGGTTGTGGACTGGTCATCAACGCGACGTCTGCAACCATGAGCGGTAAGACGATCGATGTGCCGTGGATGAGCGCACCGCCGGAAGGCACGGTCATCGAAGCCTACTACGGAACCGGCTCCACGCCTTTCTTGCAAAGCGCAAAGGAAGCAGGATTGAAGGTCTTGGACGGTCGACGCCTGCTCGTCGCGCAAGGGGCCCGGTCCTTTGCGTGGTGGACGGGCAAGGAAGCGCCGGTTCGGGATATGCTGTCAGCCGTTCAATGAGGATCGAGCAGGCAACGCCCGACGTCGTCAAAGAGGCCGCGAAGGCGATCAAGAAAGGTGAGATGGTCGTCCTGCCCACGGAGACTGTCTACGGCCTCGCGTGCAACGCCCTCGACGCCGCCGCGGTCAACAAGGTGTTCGAGGCAAAGGGCAGACCCAGCGAGAACCCTCTCATCGTCCACATCGCCGACTTCCAGAGCCTCCGCTCGGTCGCAGCTTCGTGGCCCGACCTCGCCGAATCGCTCGCAGAGCGCTTCTGGCCAGGGCCCTTGACCATGGTTCTCAAGAAGAAGGCGTCTGTCCCCGACGAAACGACCGCCGGGCTCGATACCGTCGCCGTGCGTGTGCCGGACCACCCGGTGGCGCTCGCCGTCATAAGGGAGGCGGGAGTCCCCATCGCTGCGCCGAGCGCGAACGTGTTCACACGCCTCTCGCCGACGCGTGCAGAGGACGTAGACCCGAAGATCGCAGACATGGCCGCGATGGTGCTCGATGGCGGCAGGTGCAGAGTTGGTTTGGAGAGCACCGTGATCGACATGACCGCAGAGCACCCGCGCATTCTTCGCCCCGGGGGAGTCACCCGCGCCCAGGTGCAAGCCGTCGTCGGCCGTCCTCTCGGGCACCTTCCTCCACCAAGTCTGCGCAAGAGCCCAGGCACCTACGCGCGACACTATGCGCCGCACGCGGTTCTAACGGTCGTCGATAAGATCGAAAACGGTCAGCCTGGCTTGACGTTCAAGGAGCCCAAGGCAGAAGGGCAGATCAAGATGCCTGACGACCCTGCCGCGTACGCCGCGCGACTGTATCACGCGCTGAGAGAACTCGACGAGTCGGGCCACGACCGGATCTTTGTTGAGCGTCCGCCATCGCACCCGGACTGGGAGGCGGTTCACGACCGCCTCAAGAAAGCCAGCGCGAACTAGTCGACGATCTTGCGCCCCCGGACGAACACGAGAGGGGCCTCCACCTTCGCCATCAGAGAAGAAACAAGCCTGGTCGCCTCGTCGGCCGAGCCCTCACGCATCAGCGGGAGCGCCATGATCACCCACGCCGCGTCCTCCTTCTGGGAGACCTCCTGGATCAGCGATGGCAGGTCGCGCGCACGCTCCAGCCGTACTTCGTGCGTCGTCCGATACTCCATGAGCCTTTCTTTGCCCGCGTCAATCGCATCGACAGCGCGTTTTTCGATCTCCGGCATCGGTGCCTGCAGCGGCAAGTTGCGCGGCACGAGGATAGGGAAGAGCAGCACCACCTTCGCTGCAAGCGTGCTGACGAACTCCTTTGTGACGTGCAACAGTTCGCTGTCGGTGTCGTCGCCCGTGAGCACGGCGACGATCGTACGGTCGTACTCGCGAAGTTCAGGCTCCTTCTTCTTCCTCTTCGGCTCCTTCTGGTCTTCGGTCAAAAGGTCGAGCGAAGAGCGCGCCTCCTCGACGCTGGCGGCGATCGGCAGTTGCGATCGCACTTCTGGCACGCTCCGCATGACGCTCAGCACGTTCTCCGGCACTGCGGCCACCACGATGCGCGCACGCTCGTGCTCGGATACGAAGTTGATCGCGTCGTGGAACGTCTCTGCTCCTTCCGGAGTGATCTCGCTGATCCCGCTACAGTCGATAATGACACCGGTCGGGTGGCGCTTCAAGGTGAGCGAGATCGCGGTATGGATGGTTTCCCAAAAATTGGACCGGAGCGCTCCGGTCAGAACAATGACGTCCTCGTACGACTCGACGATCAATCTAGGAAATACCTCACGTTGCTGATGACCACGTTGCGCCGGCCACCGAGCGCCAGCTTCAAGAATAGGGCTAGGTTACTGTGCAGAAGGCTCTGAAACACGTTCTTTGGGACTGCCTCTGCCACGATCACGGTAACAATATGGTTGGGGTCGTGAGATTCCTCGATGGCCTGGTCGACGTATTCCACGATCGGCCGCACCAGTGACCGGTATGGAGATTCCAGGATGACGAGCGGGATGTCTGGGCTGAAACGAGCCCACTGAGCCTTGACGGCCTCGACCGCCGCCGGATCCATCGTCACGTGGACCGCGCGCACGTCCTTTGAGAGGGCCCGCGCGTACGAGATCGCTTTCAGGATGCCTCTGTGAAGCCTTGGCACGAGAAGAAGGACTGTGGTCGAATAGGCCTGCGCAGTATCCCCGGGCCGGACGTTCAGTTTGTGCGCCAGATAGTTGTAGTGCCTCTTGATGCCGTAGAACATCAACATGACGACGCCCATTGAGACGATGGTCAGCCACGCGCCCTCAGCCCAGCGCGTGACCAGTTGAATGAACGCCACGCCGCCACAGATGAAAGCGCCAAAGAGGCTGACGTACTTCTTCCAACTCTTCTGCCCCTTCTTCTTCCACCAGCCCACCATTCCGGCCTGGCTGAGAGTGAATGAGATGAAAACACCGATTGCGTACATCGGCAAAAGGCCGTGCACGCTCGCTTTCATCACAATAACGAGCAGAATCGAAAGCACGGCAAGGAGGATGATTCCGTTCTGATAGACGAGCCTGTCACCAAGACCGGACAGTTGCCGCGGCATGTATCCGTCGCGCGCAATGAACATCGAAAGTCGGGGGAAGTCGGCATAGCCCGTGTTCGCCGCAAGCACGAGGATGATCGCGGTCGCGACCTGCACCATGTAGAACGCCGCGCTGCGATCCCCGAACAGGTGTCCGGCGAGTTGAGCGATCACGGTCTTATATTCGAGGTTGAGCGCACCGCCCTCGAGGTGCTGGTCCATTGGATGCACGCCGTAGTGGAACGACAGCCATGAAAGCCCGAAGAACAAGCACGAAAGGATCACGCCCATCATCACGAGAGTGCGCGAAGCGTTTCTCGCTTCCGGAGGCTTGAACGCCAGGACGCCGTCGGCGATCGCCTCAGTCCCGGTCAACGCCGTGCAACCTGCTGCGAACGCCTTAACGATGAACAGCACGAAGATCGCCTTAGTCATCATATCCAGGCTTCCCGGCAGGTATTCGACCGCCGAGATCGCTTCGCGTCCCCGCGTGGCCTCGATGATCCCCCAAACGACGAGCCCTGCGATCAGAAAAACAAACGAGTAAGTCGGCACTCCAAAGACGACCGAACTCTCCTTTGCACCACGCAAATTAACGTAGGTGATGACGATGATGGCCGCCGACGCCATGTGCGTCGCGTACGGGATCGTCGCAGGCGCCATCGCGTTGATCGCGAGGGCCGCAGCCGAGACAGAGACCGCAACGGTCAACACGTATCCGATGAGCAGCGCAGCGCCTGCGGTCAACCCATAGAACTGCCCAAGGTTCTCAGAGGAAACGCGGTACGAACCGCCGCCCTGTGGGTAGGCGTTGATCGTCTGGTAGTAACTCGAGATTACGACCCAGAGAAGGCACACCAGGGCCAGGGAGATGCCGACAAGATACTTGAGCCCCTCCTCTCCTCCGTTGACGAGTTGATGGAGAATCTCCTCGCTTGCATAGGCCGTCGAAGACAGGGCGTCGGACGCAAAAACGGGGAGCGCACCCAGCACCGCCAGCCGCTCATGGCTTGCGAACTTCGTGGGGATCGGCTTTCCAAAAAGCCGGTGCTTAAGGTTCGTCAGGACTCCCATCAGAGGCTGTCAGGGGGAATCTACCCGCAATTCAGTCGAGGAGGTATCGGACGCTCGTGACGACCACGTTCCGTCGACTGCTCAGCGCGACTTTGAGCCCGATCGCGACGTTGTTGTGCAGGAACCTTTGCCACCAGTGCTTGGGTACGGCCTCGGGCACGATCACGGTGATCAAGTCTCCCGGGTTGTCCACGATCGCTTGATCGATGTACTCGATCACGGGACGCATGATCGAGCGATACGGCGCGTCCAACACGACCAGCGGCATGTCTACGCCGTGAGAAGCCCACTCGCGCTTGAGTTCCGAGGTGACCTTGTCGTCCATCTTCACATGCAGCGCGCGGCAGTCCTGTGAAACCGATCGCGCGTAACTGATCGCCTTCAAGACTCCCCGGTGCATGCGCGGAACGAGGAGC